>SKIG01000014.1 GCA_007116535.1 Psychroflexus sp. | reverse complement strand
CTATCAACAAAGCCCAACAACTAGTTAGAGAAACAGGAGATTTGCCGGTTCCCTTGCATTTGAGGAATGCGCCCACCAAACTAATGAAAGACTTAGGTTACGGAAGCAATTACAAATACGCACATTCGTACGAGGGGAATTTTGTCCAAGATGATTTTCTTCCTGAGCAAATTAAAAGCTTAAAATTATATGAGCCTTCCAATAACTCTAAAGAAGCACAAATTAAAGTGGGTTTACAACAAAAATGGAAAGGGAAGTATGAATACTAAATTTTCTTTTCTATTTCAGTAAGTTTTGTAGCAAATGTCATTTCGACGAAATAAGAAATTTCACTCGAATGGTTTAATTTACTGTATTTTCATTTTTCAATGCAACAAAAAATGCTATAGTATTACATAAGTTCTTCTATGTTAATGATTCCTTGCCTCGCCGCAAGGCAGGTATATGGTTTTACATCCAATTAGCTTAAAATCGAAGTCTTTTAAAAAAAGAATGTCTATTAATTGAATTTTGCTACATTTGGAGCTTCAAAAAAACTAGCTAATGATTACGCAGTTATCAGGAAAATTAGTAGAAAAAAATCCGACCCATGTGGTGATAGATTGTAGCGGGGTTGGGTACTTAGCAAATATTTCATTATTTACTTTCGAGCAAATCAAGGATAAAGAAAATATTACTTTATATACACATTTGCAAGTAAGGGAAGACGCTCACACGCTGTATGGGTTCTATGAGCGTACAGAAAGAGAGGTGTTCAGAAAATTACTTTCTGTTTCTGGAATTGGCGCTTCAACCGCTAGACTAATGTTTTCATCGCTTTCTCCTTCAGAAATTACACATGCTATTGTCAATGGAGATGTAGATACAATTAAGAGTATCAAAGGAATTGGAGCCAAAACCGCTCAACGAGTAATTGTTGATTTGAAAGACAAACTTGGGAAGGTTGAAAATTCTTCTGAAATTTTAACATTTATAAACAATACAAATCAAGAAGAGGCGTTATCTGCTTTAGAAACATTGGGCTACACCCGGAAACAATCGGAAAAATTAGTAGCAAAAATTGTTAAAATGCAACCTGATATTTCAGTAGAAAATATCATAAAGCAGTCGTTGAAAAATTTGTAACACCTTGAAGGAGAATATATTTTCTTATAAAAGTTATAGTTTATTTCTACTTGTTTTTAGCTTCTTCACCTTCGATAGTTTTGCGCAAATCGAAGAAACAGAAGTTGAACAAGATAGCGTAAAAACAGGTGTGTCCTTAGGTAAGGTCAACTTCCCTGACCCTGAAAGTATACAAAATATGTATACCTATGACCCTGTTATCAATCGCTATATCTTTACACAGAAAATAAATGAGGTAAATATTGCTTACCCCATGGTACTTACCCCAGAAGAGTACCAAGACTTGATCTTAAGGCAGCAAATGAAAGAATACTTCAAACAAAAATCCGATGCTGCTAAAGATGGTTCTGGAGAAGATTCTAAAAACTTGATTCCCGCTTTTTATGTAAACAATTCTTTCTTTGAAACAATTTTTGGTAGTAACAAAGTAGAAATCGTCCCTCGTGGTCAGGTTTCTATGGATTTGGGAGTATTGTACACCCGCCAAGACAACCCTGCTTTATCTCCTAGGAACCAAGAAAATATTACCCTCGATTTTGATCAGCGAATAAATATGAGTATCGACGGAATGGTGGGAACTCGTTTAAGTGTGGCTGCACAATACAATACGCAGTCGACTTTCGATTTTCAAAACCAAATTAGATTAGAATATACTCCGGATGAAGACGATATTCTTCAAGCTATTGAAGTTGGTAACGTTAATATGCCTTTAAACAGTTCTTTGATTCAAGGAGCTGAAAGTCTTTTTGGAGTGAAAGCACAATTCAAATTTGGGAAAACCACTATTACAGGGGTGTTTTCTGAGCTTCAATCGGAACGACAAACTGTAAATGTAGAAGGAGGTAGTACAGTAGACGAATTTTCGAAATTTATTTTGGAATACGATGAGCAACGTCACTTCTTTCTTTCGCAGACTTTCCGTGATGAGTATGACCGAGCTTTGGAGAATTATCCGTTTATCAATTCTCGATTTCAGATTACACGTGTTCAGGTTTGGGTAACTAACAGAAATAACAGCCCAATGTCTCTTCAAAATGCAAGAAACATTGTTGCTATTCAAGATATTGGGGAGTCGAACCCTGAAAAAATAGGTTTGTTTTTAGACAATAACGGAAACCCCGCTCCTCCGCCGATTCCTAACTTTGTCAACCAACCCAATGCATTGCCCGATAACCGAAACAACGATTTTAATCCATTTGGTATAACAGGTCCTGGGTCTTCTATTTTAAATTCTCAAATTAGAGATATTTCTACTGTTCAGCAAGGTTTTGGTCCCGCAGCTCCCTTCATTTCTGAAGGACGTGATTATGGAATATTAGAAAACGCACGTCAGCTTGCCCCCAATGAATTTACACTTAATACACAATTAGGATATATTTCTTTGAACCAGCGTATATCCAATGACGAGGTTTTAGGCGTTGCATATGAATATACTTCAGGCGGTAGAGTATTCAAAGTAGGTGAATTTGCTAACGATGGAGTAGACTCTTCGCAGCCTATTCCAAACCCAAACCCACAACCAGGTCAGGAAGATCAACCTATTGCATCTAACCAAGCTCTTGTAGTCAAGATGTTGAAAAGTCCCATCAATAATGTATTTGAGCCTGCATGGGATTTGATGATGAAGAATATTTATAGTATTGGTGCATTTCAAATTGAAGAAGAAGGCTTCCGTTTCAACATTCTTTATACCGATCCGCAACCGGTGAATTTTCTTCAGCAAGTTCCAGGGTCGCAAACACCGCTTCCGCAAGATGTAGATGAAGCAAACTTACTACAAGTTTTCAATTTTGATAGATTGAATTCAGGTAATGACTTGCCAGGTAGCGATGGGTTTTTTTTTTTTGTTCCAGGAATCACTATCGACCCTGAAAATGGATACATCATGTTTACCAAAAAAGAACCTTTTGGTGAATACTTATTCGATCGATTAAACAATACGCCTGGAGCGGTTTATAATGACCAATCTACTTGGAATGAAAACCAGTTGCAATATGTTTTTCAAGCTCTTTATAATACTACCAAAACACAAGCAATGCAACGAGAAGCAGAGCGAAATAAGTTTGAATTGCGTGGTAGATACAAGGCTTCAGGGCAAGACGGTATTCCTATTGGAGCTGCCAACATTCCTAGAGGTTCTGTACAAGTAAGCGCAGGAGGAAGGCAACTTCAAGAAGGTGTTGATTTTGTGGTAGATTACGAAATCGGTTTGGTAAGGATTTTAGATGATGCTTTGTTGGCCTCGGATACGCCAATTCAGGTTTCAACGGAAAATAATGCCCTTTTTGGTAGACAAACAAAACGTTTTACGGGAGTAGATGTACAACACGAGTTTTCTGAGAATTTTGTTCTTGGAGGAACTTTCTTAAATATGAATGAAAGGCCACTAACCCAAAAAGCCAACTACGGAAGTGAGCCAATCAATAACTCGATGTATGGTATTAACTTCAATTGCAATACGGAAGTTCCATTCTTTACACGAATAATCAATAAACTACCGCATGTAGATACAGAAGTACCTTCCAATTTTTCTATTCGAGGTGAATTTGCCTACATACAGCCCGGCACACCTAGTTCAGATAATTTCAATGGAAGAGACGCCTCTTATGTAGATGATTTTGAAGCAGCACAAACTACAATTTCCTTACTAAACGCAGACGCATGGAGTCTCTCCAGCGTTCCTGTAGGTTATAGAGGTCCCAATGATACAAACGGTACCTTTGATACAAATGATGACATAAGTACAAGTTTTTACCGAGCAATGTTGCATTGGTATTCAATCGACCCAGTTTTTTATAGCTCGCTACGCCCTGGGGCGTTGACAGATGAAGACGTATCTCCCTGGCATTCGAGACGAATTTTAATCAATGAAATTTTTCCAAATAGAGATTTAGTTCCGGGGCAATTCCAAACGATATTTTCACTCGACTTAAGATACAAACCTAATGAGCGTGGGATGTATAATTACAACCCTGCTGCTGCGAGTAATAACGTGCTCCCAAACCCTACACGAAACTTTGGTGGAATTATGCGAGGCATGGAAACTACCGATTTTGAACGTGCTAATGTTGAATTTGTCGAATTTTGGGTAATGGATCCATT
>SKIG01000030.1 GCA_007116535.1 Psychroflexus sp. | reverse complement strand
TTTGTAATGTAGATTGCGAATTGAAAGTATACTAACAATGAGTAAGCAACCGCTACTGAACTTTAATGAAAAAGGAATCTACTGCAAAGTAGCCGATGTGTATATAGATGCGTGGCGTCCTGTAGACAAGGTTATTATTTCTCATGGTCACGCCGATCACTCGCGTTGGGGACACAAGAAATACATTACCCACACCCTAAACGCACCAATTATTAAGCATCGATTGGGAGATGTTGCAATTCAAAGCTTCGATTACGTGGAAAGCTTTACTATTAATAACGTCAAATTTAGTTTGCATCCAGCGGGACATATCATAGGAAGTGCTCAAGTTAGAGTAGAATACAAAGGCGAAGTTTGGGTGTATTCTGGCGATTATAAAGTTGAAGACGATGGCATTTCTACTCCTTTTGAAGCCGTTAAATGCGATACTTTTATTACTGAATGTACGTTCGGGTTACCCGCTTTTAATTGGAAACCGCAAACCGAGGTAGCCCAAGAAATTAACCAATGGTGGTTAGAGAACCAAACCCAAGGTTACACTTCTGTTCTTTTTGGTTACTCCCTCGGAAAAGCACAACGTTTATTGCATTTACTCGACCCCAACATAGGGAAAATATACACCCATGCAGCGGTAGAAAACATGACCGAAGTAGTACGTCCTTTTCATGACTTTCCGCCTACCGAATTAATCACCAAAGACACACCCAAAACAAGTTTTGCAGGAAATTTAGTTCTTGCTCCTCCAAGTGCTCACGGCGGAACGTGGATTCGGAAAATGAGTCCGTTTGTAACTGCTACTGCAAGTGGTTGGATGAGTTTTCGAGGCGCACGAAGAAGACGCGCCATAGACAAAGGATTTGTGCTTAGCGACCATGCCGATTGGAACGGCCTACTCACTGCCATTAAAGCAACGCATTGCGAAAAGGTAGTTTGCACCCACGGATACACCGATATTTTTGCTAAATACTTGAGGGAAATTGGCTACAACGCCCTTACCGAAAAAACCCAATACGAAGGGGATGAAGATGAAGTAGAAGACAAGAACTAAAGCTGTAAACATAGGATACGTATACAGGTTTTTTATATTATCACTAAATACATTGCAAAATTTGATACCAAAAAATAGCTTAATTTTAAATTTGTTTCTATTGGGTTTTATCTTTGTGAAACTTTGAGACTACTTATTGGAAATTAGTGGAATAAATTTATAGTTTGAAACTTTTATACACAAAGGAATCATCAAAAACTAAATTTTTGTCGTGTACTAAAGGGTATATAACAAAAATTAAATTAGGCTAAAGTCGTATTTATTAGTTCTTGATGACAAAGCCTAAGATTTGCACAAGTATCTTACTTGCTTCCAACTAGAACTTTTGAAAGCTATCCTATTTTCAAAAATGATATTTTAATTATACAAACCAACCTAATTCTTTTTCTTAAACAATCCTTTCTTAGGATAAATGTCTAAACTTAAGCCATACATCCGATCATTCTTGAAATCGAAAATTAAACTTCCTGCTGTTTCTTGTGTCTCAATATTTGTAAAACTAGAAAAAACAGCTTGTTGACTACCGGATGTTTCAATGGACTTTCCTGTAAAAAAGCTCAACTTAAATAAGCCGTAATCTGAATGATAATTTACCCCTATACTTTGGCTAAATAAAATATTTCTTTTTGACCACAAGAAATCGTCAACCTCTCCTAATAAAGGAGCAGGCAAATCGAGTGAGTTATTTGTTGTTTGGCCACCACCGCTGTAACGTAAATCCAACTGAAGCCCAGGACTTACTGAAAACTTATCACTCACAGGAATATAGTATTCTAATTTGTTTGAAAATATCCAGTGGTTGGCACTGCTTAAATTTTGACGAACTTCTATGTCTTCTTCTAAACCACTAAAGCTTGCATCAATGCGGTTACGCACTTGATTATTCACAAATACATGCTCTACGCCCAAGTTAAAGCTAAAATTTGAAAAATTGAAATAGTTCCAAGTAAGACCAATGCTTGGCACTAAATTATCACGCATCTCCACTCCAATTCCTTCTGTTGTGCTTGTACTATAGTTCATATCAATTAAACCAACACGAAGCGAAAAAGGAAGGTACTCTTCCTTAAACAGTTGCCTTGTAAAAGATTGAGATTGAAGAGTTTTTACAGAATCAGTTTTTTTCTTAAATATGTTTTTGCTTGGATGAATCGTAAAATTGAAACCAACGTAATCCCCATTCAAACTACTTGTTGCTGTTTGTGTAGGAAATTGTCCACTTACCGATGAGGTTATGATGCTTGTTGACTCTCGAGGGTTTGAAAAGTTTTTGTGATAAAACAAGCCAAATCTATAGAGGAAACGATAGGTTTTTACATCCATCCCAACATTAAAAGTTCCGCCAAACAAAAAATCACTGGATGGACCAAAATAGTTAGTTGTAAGTATAAAATCATTTATCTCTTGGCTTGGACTTAAAAAACTATCGCCTTTATCCCAATAAGTCAATTGAGCCCCTAAGCCTACATAAAAATCCTTATTTGCTAGTCTGTATAAATTTCGGTTGATAGTAAGATTAAGATTTGCATCTTCTTCAGGGTAAATTTCAGTAAACCTCGTTAAATCAAAATCCCGAGGAGGGTTAACCGCATCGCCAGGTATAATATCTTTGTATTTCATTCTAAATAACCTATACTGTGCACTTAATCTTAAATCCCACACCTCGTTGGACCACAAAATACTGCTTAAGCCCACACTAATGGCTTCCGTTGCTTGATAATTATATATGGGTCCAACTGAGTTAGCTTGATTACTTACTAAATTTCTATCTAAGCCAATAGATAATCCTACCGGAAAGTAATCATTTAACAAGTAGTCTAATGCTAAGTTATCATTTGTTTCTTGAGCTTTTAATTGCCCCACACTTAAAAGTGTGAGACAAAAAAAGCTAATTATTAAGCTTGATTGTTTCATAAATATAAAATTTAATATTGAAATGGTGCAGATTCTGTATGAATATCATTACCTAATCTGTGCCATGTCTCTAAAGTATGTAAATTTTCCTGTAGTTGAAATGGAAACGGTTGAGGTAAGTCCCAGTACTCTCTAAAGGTTCTAGATCTTCTTCTTCTTTTGCTTTTTTTCCAATTGTCTGGAACAGTTTCAAGCTCATTGCACTCTTGAGAAGGCAAAGAAACTGTTGTGCCATGAAGAAAACCTGCTGACATGTTAATTCGTCTTCTAGTCCAATTACTTCCTGTCCAACGGTATGCTCTTGTTTTACTTCTTAGTTGTGCTTCTCCCCCATGAATCCTCATCCTAAAAGTCATTCTTAATCCAAGTAAGGGTCTAATTTCTACAAATTTACTTTGACCTACACCAGGCTCCCCAATGCAAGCAGGGGGTACAAAATTATTGATTAACTCTTCTTCTACTTGCACAAATGGGCGATAATCATCAACTGCTTGTCCAGGTGTCATACCATTATTTAAGTCAGTCAAAAGTGTCTCAATATCAACATTTTGATAATCAATTATTAAGACACCTCCGTTAAAAAATTTGTACATGTCGCGACCAATGATAACTTATCCCTGAGGATTCAATACAGTTGCTTCATACTCATCATCCATAAAGAAATCAGTTTCTGATGGCGAAGTAGAAAAATCAATCCCTGTGTAAGATTGTTGCGATAACCAAGCATCTTCTAATGGTTCTAGATGCCTTCTTAGTGAACAGAATGATAATTCATTTTCAAATATTTGTAAAGGTAGATATTCATAAAAACCATCGGCAGCTTCTTGAAGTTCAAGCTGATTATCGTCTAAATGATCAAAATTACTTATGTAGTTTTCCTCGTGGTCTTCGACTAATTCTTCTAAATCAAAGAGAACTTGGTGGTAATGTGCAAAGTCAGAAAAAATGAGCATATTTCTTGAACAATTTTGAGAAAATCCATTGTCAATAAATGTAGACTGAACTCCCATATATCCAGAACTCATAGCTTTTACATCAGACTCTTCAGTGTTTAGACTCTCTTGAAAATCTATTTCGTCAGTACAAGAGATCATAAATAGTGCAACTAGTGCAATTAAAATTTTATAAGATTTCATTTTATTATTTTTAAGTGATTAATTGATTTTGATTTGAATACTTAAAAATAACATCAGGTAAATTCATTCTTCGCAAGCAAAAACTTAAACTTTGAAAACAACGCATAACAATAGCTGTAAGCGTGTAAGCG
>SKIG01000004.1 GCA_007116535.1 Psychroflexus sp. | reverse complement strand
TTACTAATTATTCTTCCCGGTGTTCTCTCAAAATAAGCTTGGATAAATTTGAATTTTGTCATAACATAGGCTACTTTTGCAAAAATTTTTAATTTCAACTAATGTCAACAACACAACATTTAGAAGAATTTGTTACGCAGGTTAGACGTGACATCCTACGCCAAGTACATGCCGTAAATTCAGGTCACCCGGGTGGTTCACTTGGATGCGCTGAGTTTTTTAGTGTACTTTTCAAAGAAATTTTAGAGGTAAAAGAAGGTTTTGATATGAATGGAATTGGAGAAGACTTATTCTTCCTTTCTAATGGTCATATTTCGCCTGTTTACTACAGCGTTCTCGCTAGAACAGGTTACTTTCCCGTAGAAGAATTGAACACCTTTAGAAAAATAGATAGCCGTCTTCAGGGACATCCAACTACCCATGAAGGTTTACCTGGTGTTCGAGTTGCATCAGGTTCTTTAGGTCAAGGGCTTTCTGTTGCGCTTGGAGCTGCTGAAGCTAAAAAACTTAATAAAGACAACAAGCTTGTATATACGCTTCATGGAGATGGCGAATTGCAAGAAGGACAAAATTGGGAAGCTATTATGTACGCAGGTTCTAAGGGTGTTGATAATATTGTAGCTACTGTAGATTATAACGGACAACAAATTGATGGATCTACGGAGGATGTTTTATCACTCGGTAACTTAAAAGAAAAATTTGAAGCTTTTGGTTGGAGAGTTCTTGAAATTAAAGAAGGTAATAATGTTGAAGCCATTCTAAATGGACTCAAAGAAGCGAAATCTTTGACAGGAAAAAAACAACCTGTTTGTGTATTGCTTCATACTGTAATGGGCAATGGTGTAGATTTCATGATGCACACACATGCTTGGCACGGGAAAGCACCAAACGACGACCAACTTGCAGTTGGCTTGGAACAAAACCCTGAAACTTTAGGCGACTATTAATTCAACCTTCAAAATTACAAGAATGACAACTTACGAAAATACAGGAAATAAAGATACAAGAAGTGGATTTGGTGCGGGACTTACCGAGCTTGGAAAAACCAATGAAAACGTAGTGGCACTTTGTGCTGACCTCACTGGTTCACTAAAAATGGATGAATTTCAGGCAAACCATCCTGAGCGTTTTTTCCAAGTAGGAATCGCTGAAGCCAATATGATAGGAATGGCAGCAGGGATGACTATTGGAGGGAAAATTCCATTCACAGGAACCTTTGCTAACTTTTCAACAGGACGAGTTTATGACCAAATTCGTCAGAGTGTAGCCTACTCCGGAAAGAATGTGAAAATTTGTGCTTCTCACGCAGGAGTAACTCTTGGTGAAGATGGAGCTACACATCAAATTTTGGAAGATATTGGCTTAATGAAAATGTTGCCGGGAATGGTAGTAATCAACCCATGTGACTATAACAAAACTAAAGCAGCTACTATCGCTATTGCTGAGTACAATGGCCCTGTTTACTTGCGTTTTGGTCGCCCAAGCGTTGCTAACTTTACACCTGCCAATCAACAATTTGAAATCGGAAAAGCGCTTCACTTACAAGAAGGAACAGATGTAAGTATTTTTGCTACAGGCCATCTGGTTTGGGAAGCACTAGAAGCTTGTAAAGTATTGGCTGAAAAAGGTATTAGTGCTGAAATCATAAACATACATACCATCAAACCATTGGATGAAGAAGCTATTGTTGCTTCGGTAAAGAAAACGGGTTGTGCGGTAAGTGCTGAAGAGCACAATTACCTTGGTGGACTTGGTGAAAGTATTGCGCGTACCTTAGCTATGCATCACCCTGCTCCGCAAGAATTTGTTGCTACGATGGATACTTTTGGCGAAAGCGGTACACCAGCTGAATTGATGGAAAAATACGGCCTCAACGCAAACGCAATTGTAGAAAAAGCTGTAAAAGCTGTTGCGAGAAAGAAGTAAAACAAGAAATTAGGCCATCATAAAGACTTATACATAAATAAGTAATTGGCATTGAAAGCATTATTATTTTAAACATTTTTATTTTACATTTGTAACTTAAATATAAAATTATGGCATTAGAAATAACCGATAAAGATTTTGAAGAAGTAGTACTAAACAGTGATAAACCTGTTTTAGTAGATTTTTGGGCTGCTTGGTGTGGACCATGTAGAATGGTAGGACCAATCATCGATGAAATTAGCAACGAATATGAAGGCAAAGCTGTTGTTGGTAAAGTTGATGTAGACAACAACCAAGAATTTGCTGCAAAGTATGGCGTAAGAAATATCCCTACTGTTTTATTGTTCAAGAATGGAGAATTAGTAAACAGACAAGTAGGTGTAGCTCCTAAAGAAACCTATACAGAAGCAATAGACGCTGCTATCTAATAGCTTTGCTTGCTGATAAATTAAATATAAGCCTAGCGTTAGTGCTAGGCTTTTTTGTGTTCTAATTTTACTGTTAAATTTAAAAAAACACTTCATCTCTGCTTGACCTGCATCGTACATTTGCAACAAAAAAGACATGTACTATGTACGACTACTAGCTTTTATAGGATTATCATTATCTATTTTTGGTTGCGATTCAAATCAAAAATCCAATAAAAGTGAAATACCAAAAGAATCAAATAACACTTTGAAAGAAAAAGGAAATCTAGGTTTTGTTCGTTTTACACACCAAGGAAAAGCATCTGAAGCATACGATAATTTTTTGCAAATTCTTCAAGTAAACCCAGGAGTAGAAATCGTAGGTAGTTTAGACCATCAGTCCAATGCTCAAAATGCGGGTTTGGAGATGCCTTTTGCAAAAGTAGTTTATGTATATAATCAATTTCAAGCAACGCCAATAATACAAGAGAATCCTCTGGCGGGACTGGATCTGCCAACGCGAATTGCTTTTTTTGCTGCCGAAAAAGAAAACTTGGTTCAGTTTTTTGATGATTCTTATTACATTAGTAAATTCAACTTAAGTAATAGTATACAAAATGCTGAATCGGCTAGCCACGTATACCTCAAAACTATTGAATCATTTTTGGAGAATCCAACTTCGACTTACATACAACATCCTGTTGAAGAAGGAATAATTTACCAAGAGAAGACACAAGATTTTGACACAACAGCCAAACAAATTGTTACTAATATTGCTAATGATGAAAGAGTAGATTTATTTTTTGCAATATACCATCAAGTACTCGCCAAGAAGTACGAACAAGAACTAGGAAAATCAATACTTTTATTTTTAGGTAATGCCGAATCAGGAACAAAACTAATGCGCGAACATCCTAATCTTAGTTTTGACTTGCCTTTAAAAATATTAGTTTTTGAAACAAGTAGAGGTAAAACGGGTGTTGCGTATAATGATATGAGTTACATTTTCGAAAGGCACCACATAGAAAATAAAGAACCCTCTGTAAAAATGAACGAAATCCTAGCTAACTTAACTCAAACAGAATAACTCATGTTTCAAAAAATTATAATTCAACAAAATAGGTCAAAGTTATTTTTTGGAAGTTTTGGTAGCTTCTGTTTTTTTATATTAGGAGTATATATAGTAATTGCTTCAGAAAAATTTGCTAGCGAAAGTATCAGTTCATTTACCATAGGAAGTATCGGTTGGGTGATGGTTGTTGTGTTTGGATGGATTGCTTTGAGTCAATTTTTTAAGTTATGGAAAAATGAACCAGGCTTAATAATAGATGGAGTGGGAATAACCGATTATTCAAGTGGCATTTTTTTAGGCCGTATTCCTTGGACTGAAATTATAAGTGTTCGGCTAGAAACAGTGGTTACTCAAAAACTCATTGTATTGGAGGTTATTCACCCCGAAAGGTATTTAGAAAAAGCTACAAACTTTGTAGACCGAAATAATTTAAAGTACAATATGGAACAATTCGGTACGCCAGTGCTTATAACTTCAAGCGGTCTGCATACCAATATCAATAGCTTGTTTAAGGTGATTTCTGAAACTACAGACAAACATCAGTATAATTAACACTACTTAGATTAAAAAAAATTAGTCCAATTAATTTATCTGATGACTTCATTCATTTCAGTAATTTTTTCTAAAAAGCAATAAGTTAATCAGAACCATTCACTTTTAAAATTCTAAAAATACAACAAGGTTACAAAATTAAATTGTGAATAATCACTTCTATTGAACACATTAATAGGGTCATGTTCGTTGTAATTTTGCTTAAACGTATAAAGTAAATCAAACTTTAGTCCTTTTAAGAAAGAAAGGTTGTAGCGTACACGAAAATTAACTTGATAATAGGAGTCAATATTGTATTTATTGAACTCGAAATCATTCAT
>SKIG01000052.1 GCA_007116535.1 Psychroflexus sp. | reverse complement strand
TTGAAAACTGTATTTTTATAATTCTAAAATTAAAAATCATGATTTACATAAACACAAGTTCAGAAGAAAAAGGAAAAAAAATAAAGTTGGCTTACCAAGATTTTGGTGAAGGTCAACCGATTGTTTTTATTCATGGGTGGCCTCTTAGTCAACGTATGTGGGAACACCAAATCCCTTTTTTCGTGTATGCAGGTTACCGAGTTATTACTTATGATAGAAGAGGTTTTGGGCAAAGCGACCAACCTTGGGAAGGATACGATTACGATAGCTTTGCAAGTGATTTGAACGATATTATCGAACAGCTTTCTTTAAAAGATGCAATTTTGGTAGGATTTTCTATGGGAGGTGGTGAAGTTGCTAGGTATATTGGCAACTATGGTACAAGTAAACTTTCAAAAGTAGTACTTTTAGGCTCTGTTGTTCCTTTCTTACTTGAAACTGATGACAATCCAAGTGGTGTTGATGGAAGTGTTTTTGAAGGAATGAAAGAAGGCATTGCTAAAGATAGAGCAGATTTCTTCAAAGGATTTGGAAGAAACTTTGTCAATATTGAAGCAAATCAAGACCGTGTTAGTGAAGCACAAGTTCTTTTAAATTGGCAAATAGCTTGTAGCGCATCTCGAAAAGGCACTTTAAACTGTGTTGATGCTTTTGGAAAAACCGATTTCCGAAAAGATTGCGAAGCATTTGACATTCCTACACTTATCCTGCATGGGGATGATGATGCCATCGTACCCAAAGAAGTTTCTGCAGAAAAAGCTGTAAATTTTATTAAAGATGCAAGACTTCAGTTGGTTAGTGGTGGTCCGCATGGTTTTTATACAACCCATCATTCAGAAGTGAACCAAGCAATTTTAGAGTTTTTATAAAACACATTCACTCAATAATGTCTCACAAAAGCTATCTATAATTCAGGTAGCTTTTTTTATCGGTATTATGTATTTATCTTTGTTGCACAAATTATAATTCCATTTCATTGAAAGCAATTACCTTTTATGCTATTTATCCGCTTTTGTGGTGTGTCTCAAGACTAAGTTTTAAAAACTTATACCGTGTTTCTAACGGACTTCGATTTATTTTGTACAAGGTGATTGGGTATCGTAAAAAAGTGGTTAAAGAAAATTTATTGCTTTGTTTTCCTGAAAAATCAGCCGAAGAGAGACTTGCTATCGAAAAGAAATTCTATGTTCACTTATGTGATTTGTTTATGGAAATGATCAAGACATTGAACATGACAAGTGATGAAATTAAGGACAGATTTGTAGTCAAAAATCCTGAGTACTTTGATATACTAGAGAAGAAGAATCAAAGTTGTATTTTTATGTTTGGGCATTACGCAAGTTACGAGTGGTCTATGGCTGCGCAATTACATACAGATGTTATTATTTACGGCATTTACAAGCGATTGAAAAACCCATATTTTGATAAATTAGTGAGAAGTATTCGCTCAAAATTTGGAGCGGGATTAATTGATAAGAATGAGGTAACTAAAAAAATAGCTCAAGACAAAGCAAACAACAAAATGGCTCATTATGGGATGGTAGCAGATCAATCTCCAAAAGCAACTTTTAATGCGCATTGGGGTACATTTATGGGAACCGAAACACCAATGTTTGTTGGCTCTGAAATTATGGCTAAGCGAACAGACTTTCCGGTGGTTTATTACCAAATCGAAAAAATTAAGCGTGGTTATTATACTGCTGAAATAATTCCTTTAGCTGAAAACCCCTCTGAATTCTCAAACTTTGAAATAACTGATGCTTATTTCCGACTTTTAGAAAAACAAATACATAAACAACCTGAATACTATTTTTGGACGCATAAGCGTTGGAAACACAGAAAAGAAGCTAAGACTACTCAATAAATAAAATGGAACAATTACTATTATTAGTAGTATGTATGCTGATTGGTGTTAGTCTTCAATTTGTGAAGGACTTTCCTAAGAATGCACACCAAAGCTTGAATCTATTTGTAATATATGTTTCGCTTCCTGCCATAGCTCTTTATCATATTCCGAAAATAGAAATTAGCTACGACTTGTTATTTCCAATAGGAGTTCCTTGGATTGGATTTGGTCTTTCCTTTTTGTTTTTTAAAAGTGTAGGCAGTTTCTTTAGTTGGCCTCGAAAACTTATCGGAGCACTAATTATCACTGCTGGATTAGGAAACACCTCCTTTGTTGGTTTTCCTGTTGTTGAAGCGCTTTATGGAAAAGAAGGACTACAAACAGCTATTTTAGTTGATCAACCGGGTTCTTTTGTGGTCATGGCTACATTTGGAATTGCGGTGGCAAGCTCCTATGCAACAGGAAAAGTGAATTACCTACAAATTACGAGAAAAATTGTTGGCTTCCCTCCTTTTATCGCTTTTTTGATTTCTTGTTTGCTGGCGATTTTTCAAGTTGATTTTCCTGATGAACTACAAGTTATTTGGAAGCGTTTAGGTAGCACAGTAACTCCAATAGCTTTGATTGCGGTTGGCTTGCAATTAAGTTTGAATTTTAGAAGCAAACACTTTCCTTTTTTTGGTTTGGGTTTACTTTTTAAATTGATTTTAACTCCACTTTTCTTTTTGTTGTTTTATAAATTTGTAGTTGGAGCTGAAGGCTTGCATATAGAGGTTTCTATCATTGAAGCTGCCATGCCCCCTATGATTACAGGCTCAATAATTGCCATTCAATATGGGTTAAAACCTAAATTAAGTGCGATGATGATCGGCTACGGAATTCCGATTTCGGGATTAAGCTTGTGGTTGTGGTATGAGTTGTTACAGTTTTTGGGGTAAATTTTAAAAATCACTAAATTTTCTGTTATAGCCCTGATTGCAGCGACAGCCTTTTGAAGGCTTTGGTTGATTTTTGTGATCTTGATGGGGCGACCAGAGGAAGCCACAGAAAGGGCTACAAAAACACCATAGACAAAAAAGCTATAGCGGAAAGCAGGTCTACCCATGTTATTGAATGAGGAAATTTCTTGCTCCTAATTTAAATCAACTAATTATCTGCTATAATTCGGAGCTTCCTTAGTTATTGCTACGTTATGTGGGTGACTTTCTAGGATTCCTGAGGTGGTAATTTCTACGAATTGTGTGTTATTTTTCATGTCTTCGATAGAAGCGGCGCCACAGTATCCCATCCCTGCGCGAAGTCCTCCGATGAACTGAACCATGCTTTCGTTTAGCTCTCCTTTGTATGGAACGCGACCGACGATTCCCTCGGGTACCAACTTTTTGATATCGTCTTCTACATCTTGGAAGTAGCGATCTTTGGAGCCTTTGTTCATGGCTTCGACAGACCCCATTCCTCGGTAAGATTTGAATTTTCTTCCCTCGAAAATGATAGTTTCACCGGGGGATTCTTTAGTTCCTGCTAGCATCGAACCCAACATGACACAGTCGGCTCCTGCTGCGATTGCTTTGGCTATATCTCCTGTATATCGAATTCCACCATCGGCACTTACTGGGACTCCCGTGCCTTTGATAGCATTGGAAACTTCCATAATCGCAGATAGTTGAGGATACCCAACTCCGGCTACGACACGTGTTGTACAAATAGAACCTGGCCCAATTCCGACTTTTACTGCGTCGGCTCCGGCATTTACAAGATATTTAGCAGCTTCGCCTGTGGCGATATTACCTACAACCACATCAAGATTAGGGAATTTTAATTTAACAGCTTTTAGTGCATCAACCACTCCTTGGGTATGTCCGTGTGCGGTGTCAATCACAACTGCATCTACACCTGCATTTACCAAGGCTTCTGCTCTTTCTACAACGTCTTTGGTTACGCCTAAAGCGGCAGCAACTCTTAGTCTTCCGAAGGTATCTTTGTTGGCTATTGGTTTTTGTGTAAGTTTGGTGATATCTCTAAACGTAATTAAACCGACAAGAGTACCGTCTTCTTTTACGACAGGAAGTTTTTCAATTTTATTTTCTTGGAGAATGATTTCTGCTTGTTGTAAGGAGGTTCCTTCGCTAACAGTTACTAATGATTCTGAGGTCATTACTTCTGAAAGTGGGCGTTGGTTGTTTTTTTCGAAGCGTAAATCACGGTTGGTAACTATTCCTAATAACTTATTATTTTCATCAACGATTGGAATTCCGCCAATGCTATGCTCTTTCATATTTTGTTTGGCGTCGCCAACGGTTGCTTCTATGCTTAAGGTTACAGGGTCGATGATCATTCCGCTTTCAGCACGTTTTACTTTACGAACTTTAGCAGCTTGTTGCTCGATGGTCATGTTTTTGTGTAGAACTCCTAATCCTCCTTCTTGAGCAATTGCTATTGCCATGCGGGATTCTGTTACCGTATCCATAGCAGCAGAAACCACAGGAACATTGACAGATATATT
>SKIG01000118.1 GCA_007116535.1 Psychroflexus sp. | reverse complement strand
GAATAAAAAATGAGAAAAAAGTTTTTCTGACCTTGCATTGAGTCCCGCTCCAAAACGAACAGATTCCTTTTAATAGGGCTTCAATTCATCTATTGTCTTGTTTTCAGGAGCAATTCCCCAAGTAGCAGCTGCTAAAACAGTAGACTTTTCTTGTGGGATAATCAATAATTGTTCATGAGTAAAACCATTGATATGATATCTAGGAGTATCAAACAAATCACGTTGAGCATTCTTACTCAACGTGACTTGATAAGTTTCTTCTATTTGTTGTACAGACTTAGTTTGTGCTGTATGAAAACACATCTAACGTAACTTAGGAAATTCCGATGGTTTTGCTTCGTGCATTATTGCGTATACTTTTTCAAAAATATCTTCTGCTGAAGGTTTAGAGAAATAATCTCCGTCCGTACCATACGCAGGTCTATGAGCTTTAGCAGTGAGTGTTTGCGGTAAACTATCTAAATAACGATACGCATTTTGCTCTTCTACAATTTGTTGTAAAATAAAAGCTGAAGCTCCTCCTGGAACGTCTTCATCAATGACTAAGAGGCGATTTGTTTTTTTGATGCTTTCCACCGTTTCGTGTGCTAAGTCGAAAGGTAATAAAGACTGTATATCAATTACTTCTGCGCTAATTCCTACTTCTGTAAGTTCTTTAGCTGCTTGGTCTACAATTCGTAAAGTAGAACCATAAGAGACTAAAGTGATATCACTACCTTCACGAACGGTTTCAATTTTACCCAAAGGAGTTTTGAATTCGCCTAAATTAGAAGGCAATTTTTCTTTTAATCGATACCCATTCAAACATTCAACAATGAGTCCCGGTTCGTCTGAAGCTAATAGCGTGTTATAAAAACCTGCTGCTTTAGTCATATTTCTCGGAACAAGCACATGAATACCACGAATTAAGTTTATAATTCCTCCCATTGGAGAACCTGAATGCCAAATTCCCTCGAGGCGGTGTCCACGTGTACGAATAATTAGTGGTGCTTTTTGTTTTCCTTTGGTTCGGTAGGTTAAAGTAGCTAAATCGTCACTCATTATTTGAAGTGCGTACAGCAAGTAATCTAAGTATTGAATTTCAGCAATTGGACGTAAGCCTCGCATTGCCATACCGATTCCTTGTCCTAGAATGGTTGCTTCTCTAATACCTGCATCAGCCACACGAATTTCTCCGTACTTTTCCTGCATGCCTTCCAATCCTTGATTAACGTCACCAATCTCTCCTGTATCTTCTCCAAAGATTAATGTTTCAGGACGTGTACTAAAAATAGCATCAAAATTCTCTCGTAAAACTAAGCGAGCATCTACTTCTTTAGCATCTTCAGCATAAGTAGGTTCAACTCCTTCAACTAAAGTTGCAGCCTTGTTTGTTTCTCCAAACAAGTGACTACTATAATCAGGCTGCGTTCTTGCAGAAAAATTATCTATCCAATCAATTAAAGCTGTTTTTTCTGCTGAAGTTTCGCCCACAACATAACGCAACGACTTTCTTAATGTAGAAAGAATTACGGATTTAAGCGGTTCAGCATTGTCTTTGAGTTGATTGACCAAAGGAAGAATAAAGGATTTATTAGCAGATGAATTAGCTAAGCTTTCTAACAACTGAATTGCTGTTTTACTCTCTTCTTTAGCTACTTTACCAAAAGCATCCCAAGCCTTTTTCTTTCCGTCTCGTACTTGCTTTTTTATATCTTTCTCTAAATCAGCAAGTGCTTCTTCTGTGGCGATACCGTTGTCAAGAATCCAATTTCTAAATTTCACATTGCAATCAAATTCTGATTCCGATGCCAATCTGTCTTTGCTTTTGTAACGCTCGTGTGAGCCCGAAGTCGAATGCCCTTGTGGCTGAGTAAGCTCTCGCACGTGAATCAATACCGGCACATGCTCTTCTCGAGCAACTTTTGCAGCATTTTGGTAAGTCTCGATTAGTTCTGTATAATCCCAACCATTGACAACAAATATTTCGTAACCGTTGGTGTTTTTCTCTCGTTGAAATCCTTTAAGAATTTCAGAAATATTTTCTTTGGTAGTTTGGTGTCTTGCATGAACTGAAATTCCGTAGTCATCGTCCCAAACATTTATAATCATAGGTACTCCAAGAACTCCTGCTGCATTGAAGGTTTCCCAAAACAAACCTTCGGAAGTACTAGCATTACCAATAGTACCCCATGCTATTTCATTTCCGTTTATAGAAAATTTATCAGCCGATGGGATGTTTAAATTTCTGTATACTTTGGAAGCCTGCGCAAGTCCTAAAAGACGTGGCATTTGTCCAGCTGTTGGAGAAATATCTGCACTTGAATTTTTTTGTTGGGTAAGGTTTTTCCATTCGCCATTTTCATCGAGAGAATGTGTCATAAAATGTCCTCCCATCTGACGACCTCCTGACATTGGTTCGTGTGCAATATCTGTATTGGCATAAAGTCCCGCAAAAAACTCCTCTATACTCAAGGCACCAATTGCCATCATAAAAGTTTGATCACGGTAGTAACCCGAGCGAAAATCGCCATTTTGAAAAGCCTTAGCCCAAGCCAACTGAGGAAGCTCTTTTCCGTCTCCGAAGATTCCAAATTTAGCTTTTCCTGTAAGCACCTCTCTCCTACCCAACAAGCTACATTCGCGGCTTGTTACAGCAATTGTGTAATCATTCATGACTTCTGATTTGAAGTCTTCAAAATTTAAGGACTTATCTATTGCAGGCTTTTCTTGATTCATAGCACGTGACTTTAATTGTTGCGAATATACTAATTTTCGGCTTTAGTTTGACTTAAGAAAAACTGTAAAGTTGCATTTTTCGCAAAAACCACTTGAAACAATTCTATTATTTTGAAATTAATAGTTCAAAAGCACTGTTTTCTTAATAAATCAAAAAAAGCTAACCAAACAAAAGTTGAGTTAGCTTTTTCAAATTACATTTTAATTGCTATTGTAAAGGAAGGATTCTTACAATACCAACTCCCTCGACTCCTGCGTAAATAAATCCATCTGGAGATTGTTTTACACTTCTTAGTCTACCTATGTTTTTTAAGATTCTTTCTCTTTTGACCACTTTTTCTCCGTCTAAAACGCAATGTTCCAAATAAGCAAACTTCAAGGCACCAACAAGTAAATTACCTTTGAGTTCGGGATATTTGTCTGAAGTTACAGAGGTCATTCCGCTAGGAGCTATGGACGGAACCCAAGCGTAGATAGGTTGCTCCATTCCTTCTTGGTGTGTTTTTTCGGTAAAAATTGTCCCATCATAGTTGATTCCATAAGAGATTACAGGCCAACCATAGTTTTTTCCTTTCTCTATAATATTGATTTCATCTCCACCTTTTGGTCCATGCTCGTGTGTCCACATTTTCCCTGTTTCAGGATGTACTTCCATCCCTTGTGTGTTTCTATGCCCGTATGAATAAATGGCTGTTTTTGCTCCTTTTTCGTTGACAAATGGATTATCTTGTGGGATGCTGCCGTCTTCGTGAATACGGTATATTTTCCCACCATCTCGAGAAATATCTTGTGGGTTTTGGTCACGATTTCCTCTATCACCAATACTAAAATACATGTATCCATCGCTTCCAAATTCTATTCTGCTTCCAAAATGATATGGCTTATCTGAATCGGGATCTCCTTTGTAAATTTCTATTATATCTGAAAGTGTATTGTTCTCTAATTTAGCTCGAACTATCCTAGTATTTGCATTTTTGCCATCTTCACTGTGAGCATAGCTGATGTAAATCCACTTATTTTTAGAAAAATTAGGGTGGATTTTTACATCTAGCAAGCCTCCTTGTCCTTTTACAATAACCTTTGGAACATTAGAAATTTCTGTAAGGTAATCATTTTTTATGAGGTACATTTTTCCTTGCTTTTCGGTAGCAATCATGGTTCCGTCTTCAAAGAAATCTAACCCCCATGGAATTTCTAACTGGTCTGTAACAACTTCAAATTTATAATCTTGCTCTACATCTTGAATTTCTTCGTCTTTTTGAGCACAAGAAATTTGACTAATAAATAGTAAAGCGAATAAGAAAGTGTAATAGTTGTTCATAAGTGATACTCATTTTTAAATTTTATGCAATGTAAAACTATTGAAACGTGTTTTGTATTAATATTATTCTAAAATTGAAGCGATTGAATTCTATAACTAATACCTATTTAACCATCAAATGACGCTATTTAGCTCATTCATTTTTCCTTATATTTCCTAATTCACAATTTCCATAGCCCTGCTATACAAATTATTCACAGCGTTATATATGAAAAAAGCAATTTCGCTCTCTTAACGACATTTAATAGTCAAATTGGTATAATGAAAACCAAATTTTCTGCGTAGCCCCGATTGAAACGGCAGCCTTTTGAAG
>SKIG01000044.1 GCA_007116535.1 Psychroflexus sp. | reverse complement strand
CGCCTTCAACAGGGGCAAATCTAATACCTGTTTGTGTGAGTGCATATATAATTCCTTCATGTACAATAGTTTGGTTAACCTTTACATTGGCTCCTGACTCTCCGAGAAAAAAGGTGTTTCCAAATTCTCTTCTCTTTAAGTTGAACTCAATCACACCAAAATCGGTTGATATGTAGGCAATCTCCCCAAATTCATGAAAATGGTTAATGGTTTTTACATCAGGAGCAATGGTAACCCTGTTGACAATCTCTCCAAAATTTTGAAAATTATCTCGGTTGTCTCTTTTTAGTTGAAGGAAACCATTCGTAAAACCAATTAACGAAAGTTTGTATTCATCAGAATAATACAGGTTTGATATAGGTCTACCGTTTAAGCCTTGAACAGTCGTGTATGTTCTTGAGCGGTTCACCGCAAAGTCATACTCAAAATATGCATTCTGAGCGGCTACAACAATTTTGTTAGTACCAGGGGATATAGAACGGATTTCTTGGTAGGAGAAATGTCCTTCCCAATTAGTACTAAAGTCTTGACCTTGAATAAAAAAGGTACACAGACTTACAATTAAAAAAATTATTTTTCTCACACTTATTAGCTTAAAATATACGTATAAATCTTATCAGTTAATTCAATTCGCAAGCAAGTTTATTCCTTATTCAACATTCATCCAATCTACAAAATGGTTTATCAAATTTTGAGTTTAAATAAATAATTGCTTATCAAAAGATATAATTAAATTAGATACTTTCCAAAAAATGTGTAAAGAGCTCAAATTGTATATTTTAAAATTAAATATGAAAAAATAATATGATGAACTTTACACAAGCGCAAATTACAGAAATTATTGAAAGTATTATCAATGGAGCAGATGGATTAAATAAAATTTTACAAACAAGTCTTGAAACAATAATGAAATCAGAAGATGAAATCTTTAACCCGAATTATACAATAGAATAATTCGGGATTAATATATATTCTAAATTTCAGCACAAAAAAAGCCCGTAACTTAATTGTTACGGGCTTTTTATATGGTAATTTATATACTTAAACTAAAAAAATAGTAAGTATTCAAACATAAGTTAATCAAAAAATTAGACTGATATAATTTTGCCATCTTGGTCATGGAAATGATATTCGAGGTAAGTGTAAGCATCACGTGGCTGGATTTTGACCCATTTTTTGTGATCAAAAAACCACTTACTTCGTTGTGAAGGAAAACCTCTAGTAAGGTAAGCGGCAATAAAAGGATGCGCAGATAGGGTAACTTTCTTCATGTTTTTCTTAAATACTTTCTGTAAGTCAACATTTATTTTTTCGATAGTTACTATTGGCGCTTCGATTTCTACATCGCTACCGTTGGGGTTTTTCTCCCTTGTTTTAATATTCATTTCGGGACGAACCCTTTGCCTAGTAATTTGTACTAATCCAAATTTACTTGGCGGCAAAATTTTGTGTTTTGCTCGATCATCTTCCATTTCTTCTCTAAGACAATCGAATAATTTTTTTCTGTTTTCGGAGTTATGCATGTCAATAAAGTCGACAACAATAATTCCTCCCATATCGCGTAGGCGCAACTGTCGTGCAATTTCTACGGCGCTAATTAGGTTTACTTCTAAAGCTGTGTCTTCTTGATTTTTTGCTTTATTACTTCGGTTTCCGCTATTTACGTCTATTACGTGCATAGCTTCTGTGTGTTCTATTACTAGGTAAGCTCCTTTTTTCATGGTAACTGTTTTACCAAAGGAAGTTTTTATTTGGCGTTCTATTCCAAACTTTTCGAAAATAGGAACATTGGAGTTATAGAAAGAGACAATATTTTCTTTTTTTGGTGAAATTTCACCAATATAGTCTTTTATCTGATCATATAAATCCTCGTCGTCTACTTTAATACCTGTAAACGAATCGTTGAACACGTCTCTAAGCATCGAGGAGGCCTTGTTTAGCTCTCCAAGAACTTTTGAAGGAAGTTTTGCTTTTGGAATCTTTTTACACATTTTTTCCCATCGCTTCAGTAGGTTTTGTAAATCCTGATCTATGTCAGCAACTTTTTTTCCTTCTGCAACGGTTCTCACTATAATACTAAATCCTTTCGGTCTAATGCTTTTTACTAATCGTTTTAACCTACTTTTTTCCTCTTTACTCTCTATTTTTTGAGAAACAGAAATTCTATCTGAAAAAGGTACTAAAACGATATAACGACCTGCTAAAGACAACTCTGAGCTTAAGCGAGGCCCTTTGGTTGATATAGGTTCTTTTACGACTTGCACCAATACGGATTGGTTCGCGTGAAGTACATCGGTAATACTTCCGTTTTTGTCGATATCGTTTTCTAGGTTGATATTATTTAGTGAGTAATCTGTTATTTTACCTGAACTCACACCCTTGATAAACTTCAACATAGTTGAAATTTGTGGTCCTAAGTCATGGTAATGTAAAAATCCGTCTTTCTCGTAGCCTACATTTACAAAAGCAGCATTTAAACCTGGAAGGGCTTTGCGTATTTTCGCTAAAAAAATATCCCCAACGGCAAAATTATTGTCTTCTGTTTCTTTGTGTAACTCTACAAGTCTTCCTTCTTTTAATAAAGCAAAATCTACAGCATCTGAACTCGTTCTTATAATTAATTCCTTGTTCACGCTATTTAGATTTTTGTTCGCAATGCTAATTAATGTAATGCAAACTGATTAAACAATATACAGTTTTATCAAACTGTTTGTGATGAAAAACCAATCTTTGTTGGTCGATGTCAATGAACTTATTAAAACAGCAAAAAAGTAGTCTTGCAACTACTTTTTCTTCTTGTGACGGTTTGCTCTGCTTCGCTTTTTACGCTTATGCGTAGCCACCTTATGTCTTTTTCTTTTTTTACCGCTTGGCATACGTTATAGTTTTATGATTAATATTATTTTACAGCTACTTTAGTTTTGACTCCCTCTAAAAATGTTTTGGCAGGCTTAAAAGCTGGAATGTTGTGCGCAGGTATATTGATAGTAGTATTTTTTGAAATATTTCTACCTGTTTTAGCTGCACGCGTTTTGATTACAAAACTTCCGAAACCACGTAAGTAAACGTTATCGCCATTTTCTAGAGAATCTTTTACTTCATCCATGAAACTTTCTAGAGTAGCCTGAACATCGTTCTTTTCTAATCCTAATTTCTCAGAAATATTTGCTACGATATCTGCTTTAGTCATATTGTTATTTATTTTAAGGGGTTATCCTATTTTTTTTTGAGTGTGCAAATATACATAATAATATTTCAATTTTTCAATTCAATTTGCTAAATAGTAGATAAATAGAATTATAATTGCACCAAAAAGTTCATTTATGTACTTTTCTGAGAAAATTATTCATTGGTACGAGACAAACAAGAGAGATTTACCATGGCGAAATACAATTGACCCTTACCCAATTTGGCTTAGTGAAATCATGCTTCAACAAACTCGTGTAGCGCAAGGGCTTCCCTACTTTCAAAAATTTATTGAGAAATTTCCTACTATTCATCATCTTGCCAAAGCAGATGAGGAAGAGGTGCTTAAGCTATGGCAAGGACTTGGTTACTCCTCACGCGCGCGAAACTTACATGCAACCGCCAAAAAAGTAAGCAATGAACTTAATGGTACTTTTCCTAATAACCACAAAGACCTACAGTCGCTCAAAGGAGTTGGAAAATATACCGCAGCAGCAATTGCTTCCTTCTGCTTCAACGAAGCCGTAGCTGTTGTCGATGGAAATGTTTACAGAGTAATTGCACGCTTTCTTGGAATAGATACGCCAATTAATTCTACTGAAGGCGAAAAACTTTTCGCAGAAAAAGCTAATTTGTTGCTCGACAAGAATAATTCGGCAATTTACAATCAGGCCATTATGGAGTTCGGTGCGCTTCAATGTACTCCCAATCAACCCAACTGTGAGTCTTGTCCTCTTCAAAAAAAGTGTGTTGCTTTTCAACAAGGAAAACAAAATTCACTTCCTGTAAAATTGAAAAAAACAAAAGTGAAGCTGAAACACTTCAACTACCTAATAATTGCAAATCAAAAAAATGAAGTTGTTCTCCAAAAAAGAACAGGAAGCGGAATTTGGCAACATTTATATGAATTCCCTTTACTAGAAACGGATAAAAAACAGTCTAAAGATGAAGTTTCCAAGTTTTTTGGTGAAGTATTCACATTGAAACTGTGGAACAAAAAAGCAGTCACACACTTACTCTCGCATAGAAAAATACAAGCTTATTTTTGGATTGCTTATGTGGATGAGTTTCCTGAGATTATATTGAAAAATGAAAGTATTTTAGTCAAAAAAAAGCAAATACACGATTTACCTGTTCCTGTACTTTTACAAAAATTTATTCAACAATACTTTGAATAATCAGTATCTTTATTTTTTGTACTTTTG
>SKIG01000231.1 GCA_007116535.1 Psychroflexus sp. | reverse complement strand
TTTTCAAATTTCCGATTCGATGTTGCTCGGTTTAGCCTATGATTATACGGTAAGTGAATTTGCAGAGCTTAGAAACCCTAGCTTTGAAGTTTTTCTGAGGTATGAATTATTTAAGAAGTACAAAAAAATGTATACACCTAGATTCTTTTAATGATGAAAAAGATAATACACCTATTAATACTTTCATTTTTTGTGACTTTATCACAAAATGGTGTCGCACAAGCCGATCGCCTGAAAGAAGCAGACAAAAAATTTGATAGATACGCTTTTATTGATGCTCAAAACATCTATCTTGAAGTTGCAGAAGCAGGTTACAAATCTGCCAATCTTTTTAAAAAACTTGGAGATTCTTTTTATTTCAATAGTGATTTTGTCAATGCTGAAAAATGGTATGGAGAATTATTCGAGCTTGAACAAGATCTGCCCAAAGAATACTACTACCGATATGCCCAATCACTTAGGGCTGTTGAAAAATACGACCTTGGTGACAAATACCTTATCAAATATGATGAAATGACTGAAGCAGACGACTCACGTGTTCAGCGCTTAAGAAGTGAAAAAAATTATCTTGAACTTATTGAGCTTCAATCAGGTAAGTTTAAGGTTGACCCTCCCCTAGCGTTCAACTCAGATCTATCTGATTTTGCTCCAACTTTTTATGGAGATTCCTATCTTGTGTTTGCTTCCAATAGAGAAAAACCTAATGCGGTACAACGTGTGCATGAATGGAACAACCAGCCTTATTTAGACTTATATGAAATTAAGCTTGGAGACAGCCTTAAGGTAGATGGTGAACCAAAAGAAATGCCTAAAATTATTAATTCTCCTTTTCATGAAGCGTCTGCTGTGTTTACTAAAGACCGCAAAACTATGTACTTCACCAGAAATAACCTAAAAGGAAAAAAATTAGGAAAAAGTGAAGATGGCACTAATTATTTAAAAATATATAGAAGCGATAGAACAGACAAGGGGGAATGGGGAGAGCCTGTAGATTTACCATTCAATAGCGATGAATTTTCAGTAGCACATCCTGCGCTAAGCCCCGATGAAAAGAAATTGTATTTCTCATCCGATATGCCCGAAACATTAGGTATGTCAGATATTTTTGTAGTAGACATAAATGAAGACGGAACCTATAGCGAACCAAGAAATCTTGGCCCTGAAATTAACACCGAAGGAAACGAAAGTTTTCCTTTTATTAGCGATGATGGTCTTCTTTTTTTCTCTTCAAATGGACATGTAGGTCTTGGTGGTTTAGATATATTTGTTTCTGTAATAAAAAGAGATGGCAGCTTTGGTGAAGCCTTCAATTTAGGAAGACCAATCAATAGTTCAAAAGATGATTTTAGTTTTATTATCAACTCAGACCTTCAAGTAGGATTCTTTGCTTCCAACAGAAACATAGAAAAAGGTCAAGACGACATTTATCGCTTTGTACAAAATGAAGAACTAATTACTGAGTGTAATCAGTACCTCGAGGGAATTATTAGCGACATAGAAACAGGAAGTGGAATCCCTGAAGTATTGGTAGAATTGTTCGATGAACAATTAAAATCAATTGATAAAATGCTCACTAATTCAAAGGGCGCATACTCGTTTAAGGTAGAATGTGACCAACGTTATATTGTAAGGGTATCCAAAGATGGGTTTATCACTTTTGAAGAACTTGTAAGAACAGGAAACCAATACGAAAGTGGTATTCAACAGGATTTATCTCTTCAAAGTGGAGACGACCTCGGGGTAACTCGTGCAGGACAAGGGGACGACTTAAGGAATATTCTTCAACTTGACCCTATTTATTTTGACTTAGATAAAGCTGATATTAGAAAAGACGCCGAAGTAGAACTCCAAAAGGTAGTCGCCGTTCTAAAATCTTACCCGCAAATGCGTATTGATATACGTTCGCACACAGATAGCCGAGCGGGTGATGCATATAACATGATACTTTCCGAAAGAAGAGCTCAAGCTACTGTAAATTACATAGTAAATCAGGGCGTGAATAAAACTAGAGTTACAGGAAAAGGCTACGGCGAAACTCAACTTTTGAATCATTGTAGTAATAATGTTGACTGTTCTGAAGAAGAACATGCCATAAATAGACGTTCTGAGTTCATTATAATTAATGAAAATGAAACACCTGAAGGGGTAAGAAAAATGATTGCTCAGCGAATTGACGCAAAAGAAGCTAGGAGAAGCGATGCAAAAGGCACAACTACTTCAAGAAATGTTCAACAAAAAGCTTCAAAAAATAAATTACCTGCAAGTGTTACGAGCTACGATTTCGATAATTCCACTGATGAAGTTTTTACTGTTCAAATTGGTGCATTTGGAGTAACTTCTGAAGTAGAATTTGATCTTCCTGAGGTATTTTCGAACGCGTATTCAGATGGGTTTAAACGCTATTTTTCAGGAAAATTCAAAACACGTGAAGATGCTAATGCTCACAAAGAATACGTAAGACAAAACGGAGTTCCAGGAGCATTTGTTGTAGGTATTAGAGGAAATGAACGCTTCTAAATTCAATAAAAGAGGTAATGTTTTCAAAATAAATAGTTAAACCTCAAATAGTTTTATAAATTATTCATAATCCAACGCCTTTGTAACACAAAGGCGTTTTTCTTTGTAAAAAATTCTAGTATTGAAAACACAAGAAATGGTCATCTTGGTAGATGAAAACGACAACCAAGTTGGATTAATGGAAAAGATTGAAGCTCACGAAAAAGCACTTCTTCACAGGGCTTTTTCAGTTTTTGTATATAACAAAAAAAAACAGCTGATGCTACAGCAACGTGCGCTTCACAAATATCATTCACCAGGTTTATGGACAAACACATGCTGTAGTCACCAAAGAGAAGGAGAATCGAATATTGAAGCAGGCAAAAGAAGACTCCAAGAAGAAATGGGATTCTCGACTGAGTTGGATGAAACGATCTCATTTATCTACAAAGCTCCATTTGACAATGGTTTAACAGAACACGAGTTGGATCACATACTTATTGGTTACTACAACGAAAATCCTGTGCCTAATCCTGACGAAGTTGCTAATTGGAAATGGATCGATCTTGAAGATTTAAAAAATGATATACATAAACATCCTGAGAAGTATACCGCTTGGTTCAAAATAATATTTGAAAAGCATTACCAACATATGTTAATTAATTGATTATGAGAGTAACTGTACACAGAAAGGCGCATTTTAATGCTGCTCACCGACTATATAATAAATCATGGGATGATAGCAAAAACGAAGCTACGTTTGGAAAATGCAACAACCCTTACTATCACGGACATAACTACGAATTGATTACCTCTGTAACAGGAGAAATAGATCCTGAGACAGGCTATGTAATGGACATGAAAGTGCTCAAGGATATCATAAAAGAAGAAGTAGAAGACCCTTTCGACCACAAAAATCTAAATGAGCAAGTGGAAGATTTTTTTGAATTGAATCCTACTGCTGAAAACATTGCTGTGGTTATTTGGAACAAAATAAAGAAGCGATTGGGAGATAAGTTTGAGTTAGAGATTACTCTATATGAAACACCTAGAAATTTTGTAACCTACAAAGGCGAATAAATTATACTTACTAAAAAATTGACTAAAAATTGTTAACTATGAAACTTGAAGTGGGAGATGTTCTGCCAAATTTTAAAGGAACTGATCAAGATGGAAATGAATTTAATTCAGCAGATGTTATAGGCAAAAAACCGTGTGTACTATTTTTTTACCCAAAAGACTTCACACCTGGTTGTACTTCTGAAGTATGCAATTTTAGAGACAGCTATCAAGATTTTCAAGACCTTGGTGCAGAAGTTATAGGAATAAGTGGAGATAGTGAGGCTTCTCATAAGAAATTCTCCTTGAAATACGAACTACCTTATACCCTATTATCGGATAGCAAGGGTAGCATTCGAAAAAAGCTTAGTGTCAAAAAAAGTTTGTTCGGACTAATTCCTGGTAGAGAAACATTTGTGATAGATAAAAACGGAGTAATCCAAATGCGATTCAATAATTTAGACGCAAGTAGAAATATGAAAAAAGCCTTGAAAAAAGTAAAGGATCTCGTATAAAAAAATGCACAAGTATTAGTTGTTACTTGTGCATTCTAGTGTGAAATATTTTGAAAAGTTACTTTATTTAACTATCAATTTATCCGTAATTGTTTATTTTTCGTTATTTATAATTTTCAAAATATAAGTTGCAGAGAGTAAAGAACTAGCATTTATATTAAGAATACCAGAATCCGAAGCGGTCTGTTTTGTAGAAAACACTTTTTGCCCTAATATGTTATAAATTTCTAGCTCTAACTGTTGGTTAGCAAATGCCTTTGATTGGAGTGTAAATATTCCATCAGGAGTTGGGTTTGGGTATAATTGATATACTAAACTTTCAAAT
>SKIG01000038.1 GCA_007116535.1 Psychroflexus sp. | reverse complement strand
GTCTTACTTTATCATCTGAATCCATGTGCTTTTTCATTGCATCCATGCTAGTTTTGCTTCCTTCAACCCAAGCAGGATAAGCATAGTGAACGTTTTGTTCTATACCTTCTGCAGGCATCCAACGGTTGGTTCTTCCAGGGTAACCTAAAATCATCGCAAAATCACCTTCTTTTACTCCTGCTAAGCTAATAGGTAAGTGGTGTTTTGGACGGAATGGAACGTTTTCTTCTGAATATTCAGACGGGTTGTTGTCTTCATCAGCATATACTCTGAATAGAGCAAAATCTCCTGTATGTCTTGGCCATTCCCAATTGTCTGTGTCTCCTCCAAATTTACCAATACTTTCGGTTGGTGTACCTACTAACCTAACATCGGTAAAATCTTCATAAACAAAGTAGTAGTATTCATTTCCTTGAAAAAATGGGCGTACAGAAACAGTATATTTTCCGCCACCATCATTTTCTTTCTGAATTTTTGCAGTTTCTTGGTTGATTATTTTTTCACGCTCTGCCTCGCTCATATCATCATTTACTAAGCTAAGAATGCGCTCCGTCACATCATCCATTCGAATAAAGAAACGAACTGTAGCGCTTTTTGGCTTTAACTCATCTTGCTTTGTTTTTGCCCAAAAACCGTCACGAAGCCAATTGTTTTCAGGAGTAGATAGCTCTGCAATCAAATCGTATCCACAGTGGTGATTGGTAAGTACAAGACCTTGGTCTGAAATAATTTCTGCCGTACATCCACCATTGAATTGAACAATAGCATCCTTAAGGCTTGAGTTGTTGACACTGTAAATTTCTTCAGCAGTAAGTTGAAGCCCCATTTTTTCTATGTCTCTTTGATTCAATCGTTCGATGTGCATCAAGAACCACATTCCCTCATCTGCCAATACGGTAGCGGGAATCAACAATAAAAAAGCTATAAAGCTTAAAATTGATTTTCTCATTAATTTATATTTTTAATTAAAGTATTTGAAATTGCTAGCGAATATACTAAATTATGCTTGTTTAAACTTCATAATTTTAAAGAAATCGCAAGATAATTCAGCAGAAAATATTAGCGGTTAATCAGGATAAGCTACCCTCAAATTATACATATTCTTGAGTTTTGCTTTTAGTGTTTTTTTGATAGACTCAATTTCCTTGAATGTAATGTTCGCATTGATGAATTGCTGCTCATCTACTTGTTTTTGTATTATTTTTTCAATGAAAGAATCAATTAGTTTTGCAGTAGGTTCCTTCAAACTTTTACTTGCTGCTTCCACTGCATCGCACATCATCAAAATTGCAGTTTCTTTGCTAAATGGGAGAGGCCCAGGATAGGAAAAGTCTTCTTCTTTAGTAAGATCAGGCTCTAATTCTTTTTGTTTTATGTAAAAATAATAAACTTTTGAAGTACCGTGATGTGTACGAATAAAATCAATAATTCGATCGGGAAGTTTGTGTTTCTTCGCCATTTCAATACCATCTATTCGGTGATTGATGATGATTTTTGCACTTTCTTTAGGTGAGATTTCATTGTGTGGATTTACAGATGTCATTTGATTTTCTGTAAAATACATAGGGTTTTTCATTTTCCCAATGTCGTGATACAAAGCTCCCACACGAACCAACAAAGAATTGGCACCGACTTCGTTTGCGCTAGCTTCGGCTAAATTTGCCACATTAAGCGAGTGATGGAAAGTTCCAGGTGCAATTTCAGACAACCTTTTGAGTAACTTAGAGTTGGTATCGGACAATTCTAAAAGGGATAAATCCGAAACCATTCCAAATATTTTTTCAAAGGTATAAATAAGCGGTTGAACAAAAAGTAAACCAACTCCACTTAGCAAAAAGTAAATAAGGTTCTGATAGTCTATACTTTGAAGATTAGCTTCCTGAATCAAATGAAAAGCCATGTAGCTAATCAAATAAACAAGTGTAATTTTTCCTACCGAGATAAATAAATTTGCACGTTTATAAAGCTCAGAAACGGTAAGAATAGTAACGATACCTGCAATAAATTGTAAGAACATGTACTCATAAGAATTGCTTACAATCAATCCTATGATTAAAATAGTTATTACGTGCGTAAAAAGACCAAGACGAGCATCAAAAAAGGCTTTTAGTGTGATGGGAAGTATACAAATAGGGACAATAAACAAATAATCGTAATTAATGTTTAACACAACAATAGTAGAAAAATAGACAGCAAGAATATTGAAAAATATAAATCCTAGTTGACTATTGTTTTCATATATGCTCGGTCTGTATTGTTTGATAAACAAAAGCAACATCAATAATGCTAAGGCTATCAAAATGGTATAACCTAACCAAACTACAAATTTATTGCTTCCTTTTGAGTCGTAATAGACTTGATTTTTCTGTAAAGCTCTAATTTTTGCGTATTCTTCCTGACAAATTCGTTGACCGTAAGCTATTATTTCTGTTCCTTTCTTAACGATTTCTTTGGTAGGTGATATAGATTGAAGCAATTCATCTTTTTTTAGCTGAAAATACTTTTCATTCAAAATCAAATTTGGCTTTAGATTAGCTAAATCACTTGTGTTAACTTTCTCATCCCTTAAAGATAGCGAGTTTGTAATGAATTTAGTCAGTTCCTTTACAGCATCATTCTTTTTTACAAGCTCATTTATTTCTACTAATTTATAATTAGTTCCTTCGATTATATAAATCGGATTTGACTTATTGAAGTTTTCAAAATTGTTAGTTACTATTCCTTCTCTTTGGAGTTTATTCAATTCTACTAAAACTTCTTTTTTGAATGTAAATTCCTGAAAATCATTGGTGAAAATTTCGCTAAAGTCTAGGTTTTGAATAAGTGAATTATTAAATGCATAAACACTTGTGTCCTTAGAAATGTAGTTGGGAATTTGTTGTATACGAAGTTCTTTTTCTTGTTCAATTTCTTTTTCAGTTTTATACAAGGGGAAATCAAAAGGAGCCACTAGCGATTCTTTTGTCCAAACTTTATCTTTACTGATACTGAATGAAAATTTGCTTACTTCAGGGAAAAAGTAAATCATCAAAAATACCGTTATTAACCAAAGAGAGACTCGGTAGATAATGGCATTGTGATTATAAATAAAATTAATCCAACTTTGCATTCAATTTTGCTAATGTTCTTTAGTCAAATCTACGAAATATTGATAAATAGAGCTGTGATTTATAAAAAATACGATGTTAATACTTATGACTTCGTCTAAAAGTAACTAAACTAAAGAAATTTTTTAAGAAACAGTTCTTGTTTCCCAATCAATAATAGAGACTTCTTGCCACACCCACGGAAAAAAGCATCTTTGTTGGTGTTTTGGATGCAGGTATTTTTTCCATTCTGATCCTCCTGTTGCAGCTTTATTCTCTCCTTTTTTGTCAAGATAAGTCTTAGCAGTGTGTAAGTGGGTAAGTGGCCATTTTACATTGAAAGCATAATCAAATTCTCTTAGCTTCTCAATGAATTGTTCATTTTGGTAATCTTTTTGTCTTATTTGTTCGCACAATGTTTTTCCCTCAAGCTTTTTTGCAAGCGCAGTGAAACTTGCTAAATATTTATCTTCAAAAAGCTCAAGAATTTTCTTCATTTTACCTGTTTCTCTATCGAATCCTGCATCACGCCAATAAATGTGATTGAAGTAATCTTCAATAGAAGGATTCTTAGGTAACCTTTTTTTACCTTCTTCGTTGATTAGGTTTTTAAGTGGCGTACAGTAAATTTCTAAAAACCTAAACTGAGCGCTCTGAAAACCACTTGCGGGAGCAAGCGTCATTCTAAAAGTATTGTAATCTTCATAACTCATGCCTTCACTCATTACAGAAAAGGAAGTAATAAGCATATCAGTATAACGTGTAAGTCTTCCCATTTTTTCGATAGCTTCTTCTTCTGAAAGACTATCAAAAACAAGTTGTTTCAGCTCATGAATCATTAGTTTTAAAACCAATTCAGTTACCTGATGATAACCAATAAAAACGACTTCATCTTTAAAATCTGTTCTTGGCTTTTGTAATGAAAGAAGAGTGTCTACTTCAATGTAATCCCAATAGTTAATAGGTTTTGCTTGAAGTAATCCTTCAAGGTATGTATCTGGGTTTTCACCCATTTTTTCGTATTTGTTGACTATAGCTTCAATGAGCTTTTCTCGCTTGTTCATTTCTAAAAAATTTGACAAAAACGAAGATAAGGTTTTTTTAGAATTTCTTTTGGATGAATTTGGAAAACCATAAAATCATTTTTGAAGTTTAGAAACGATTTTTTGTAAAAGTGATGAGTTTTAAAAATTTGTTTAACCTGAATTATTTTTTAGAACGCACCTTTTCCAAAATTCCAAACTTTGACAAAGGTGCAATCCTATAAACTCATTGCTCCAAAAGGGGTTACTTGCTTATCTCAATACTCTATGTGTAAGTCAACTATTTGAGGTAAAAATTAAATGCACTAAAAAGTTAATAAAAT
>SKIG01000212.1 GCA_007116535.1 Psychroflexus sp. | reverse complement strand
GGCAAAGATAAGATATTTTCCATATTTGAAACAAAATTAATCAAATTAAAATTCAATTTTTTTGATTAATTTTTAGAGCATTGACTTACAAATAATTACACACTAATAATAATTAACTCAATAAATAACACAAATTAATCATTCTATAAAAACAGAAAGTAAGGCATACACTACAGGAATCGCTTCCGCCCAAAAAGATGCGTAATAAGGGGATTGGTTTTGTCGAGAAAACAAAATGAATATCATCAAAACAAAAACAACACCTATATATATGTATAAATTTGTTGTGTCTAATAAAGTATTAGCAATAAGTATTGACAACACTAAAAGTAAAACGCCAAAAAGTTTAGTTCTAGTTAAGCCCATAAAATTTGGAATCGTAGTTACCGAATAGTAATCATACTCCATATCTCGAATCTCAAAGGGAATCATAAAACCAACCAACAGGAGAAAACGCAAAAATGTATAGGCTAAAATAGTAAATGTAAAATCCCGCCCAGCTTCTAGCCATGGAAAAACAACAGTCGCAACCGCCCAAACCAAGGCAATAACAAATACCTTTACAAAAGGCATTGAACGTAAGTTTTTCTGTTGACTAAATACAGGCAAGGCGTACAAGGCATTCAAAGCAGCCAAAAAAGATAGCAAAGCTATGGACGCCCAACTCAGTTGAAAGCCAAAAAACAGCATGAGCACAAAACAAACTAATGAAAACAACTGAATCAAACGTAAATTAGCGGTGAGACTAAGGTGGTGCAACTGAGCAATGCCTGCATATTTCACAAAATTATAGCCCGAAACACTTACAAAAAAAAGAAACAAAGCAAGATTTAACTTCAAATCAAGACCAAGTTCAATGGCGGTCACCACATAAAAACTGACCACTGCAAGCGCAACATGTACGCTAGAATTGATATAAAGCCTAAAAAAATTCATCTACCAAAAAAATACACAAAACTACAATAGTTTATGATATAAGCAGGTGATAACTTGGAGCAAGAAAAATAGGTATCTATAATGAAGTGTGGTCCTGCTTTCCGCTATAGCTAATTTGTCTTTGGTCTATTTTGTACGAGCCTTTCGTGGCTTCCTCTGGTCGCCCCGCCTTGCTCACAAAATAAAACCAAAGCCTTCATTAGGCTGCCGCTGCAATCAGGGCTAGAAAACAATAAAGTAACTTACTTAAGTAACTTATGGGTGTTTTGAAAATAATTTACTTCTAGATAATTAGATACTTCTTCCAAAAGCCTCCGAATCGCATTTGAATATATACAATTATAACGTCTTATACAAATCTCGAGTTGGGAGGTTACATTGAAGCAATTATTCTATTTCTAAAATGACAACTGAAAATATACCCAATGTCTCATTGAGTGTTTTTATTGACTGGTAAGTAGAGAAAAATGTATCGAAATGCTTGATAAATAAAAGTATAATCAGGACAAAAAAGTTGTTTCTAAATCTTACTATTTATTGTTACCCCAACTCCCCGCGAAAGGGATAGTAGTGGAAATCCTTTTGGTGAGGGACGAGGCAAAAGATTGTAGCGGATAGCCCGGTCCTTGACTTTTTATGGTTATGAGAGTATTGTCTTTTATTTTTCTACTATTGTTGATTACTCTAGAATTTGTTCCTAGGGAGTCAAGGATTTGCCCAAATAAATTTTCTTCAAATACGCTATCTTATGGTCAAAATTCATCACTTCTAAAGATTAGCTTAAACTAAAATTTATTCTTCTTCGTTACGCTGAGAATGTGTACTTTTGCCAAAAATTACGAAATTCTATGTTTGATAATTTAAGTGATAAGTTAGACAAGGCACTACACGTGTTGAAGGGACACGGACAGATTACGGAAGTGAACGTTGCGGAAACGCTTAAAGAGGTGAGAAGAGCCTTGGTGGATGCGGATGTTAACTTCAAAATTGCGAAAGAATTTACCAATACGGTAAAGGAAAAGTCGCTTGGTCAGGATGTATTGACTTCACTGAAACCGAGTCAGTTAATGGTGAAAATCGTTAAAGATGAGCTGACCGAATTGATGGGTGGCGATGCAGAAGGTATCAACTTATCTGGAAAGCCTAGTGTAATTTTGATGTCTGGTTTGCAAGGTAGTGGTAAAACTACGTTCTCTGGTAAACTGGCGAATTTCCTTAAAAATAAAAAAACGAAAAAGCCTCTTTTGGTTGCTTGTGATGTGTATCGTCCGGCGGCTATCGATCAGTTGCATGTAGTGGGTGATCAGATTGGGGTAGATGTTTTTTCGAATAAAGAAGAGAAAAATCCTGTGAAAATTGCCGAAGCGGGTATTGCTCACGCAAAGGCTAATGGCCATAATGTAGTAATTATAGATACCGCGGGTCGTTTGGCTGTTGATGAGCAAATGATGAACGAAATTTCGGATATTCATAAAGCTATTCAACCGGAGGAAACCTTATTTGTGGTGGATTCTATGACGGGGCAAGATGCGGTTAATACTGCGAAAGCCTTTAACGATAAATTGAATTTTGACGGGGTCATCTTGACTAAGTTGGATGGTGATACGCGTGGTGGTGCGGCGATTTCGATTAAATCTGTGGTCAATAAGCCTATTAAATTTATTGGTACGGGTGAAAAAATGGACGCCATCGACGTGTTTTATCCTTCGCGTATGGCGGATCGTATTTTGGGCATGGGGGATGTTGTTTCACTTGTTGAAAGAGCCCAAGAACAATATGATGAGGAAGAAGCTCGCAAGCTACAGAAGAAGATTGCTAAAAACCAATTTGGTTTCGATGATTTCTTGAAGCAGATTCAGCAAATCAAGAAAATGGGTAGCATGAAAGACTTGATGGGCATGATTCCTGGAGCTGGTAAAATGATGAAAGACGTAGATATTGACGATGATGCGTTTAAGCATATTGAAGCTATTATTCATTCTATGACTCCATCTGAGCGCCAAAACCCGAGCATTATTAATTCTTCGCGCAAGAAACGTATTGGTAATGGTTCTGGAACTAGCGTTCAAGAGGTGAACCAATTGCTGAAACAATTTACTCAGATGAGTAAAATGATGAAGATGATGCAAGGTGGTGGTGGCAAAAAAATGATGCAAATGATGAAAAATATGCGTTAATATCGCTTCGCAAATATTCCAACTGAAACTTAAACACAACACAACGACATGACAATTTTAGACGGGAAAAAAGTTAGTGCCGACATCAAGGCGGAAATCAAAGCTGATGTAGATAAAATGAAGCAGCGTGGGGAGAAAGTTCCTCACCTTGCAGCTGTAATCGTAGGAAACGATGGGGCTAGTTTGACTTACGTTGGCAGCAAAGTTCGCGCTTGTGAGCAGGTTGGCTTCGAATCTACTTTGATAAAACTTTCTTCTACCATTAGTGAAATTGAACTTTTGGACAAAATCCACCAACTGAACAAAGACGAAAATATTGATGGTTTTATTGTTCAGCTACCTTTACCAAAACAAATTGATACGCAAAAAGTATTGATGCAGATTGATCCTGATAAGGATGTGGATGGTTTTCATCCAACAAATTTTGGTAAAATGGCCTTGGATATGACCACTTTTATTCCTGCTACTCCCTTCGGAATTTTGGAGCTTTTGGAACGCTACAATGTAGAAACGAAAGGGAAACACACCGTGGTAATTGGTAGAAGCCATATTGTTGGTCGTCCGATGAGTATTTTGATGGGGCGTAAAGGCTTTCCTGGAAATTCAACCGTTACACTTACACACAGCCACACCAAAAACATTACACAGATAACAAGTCAAGCTGATATTATTATTACGGCTCTGGGGGTACCTAATTACTTAAAGGCTGAAATGGTGAAAGATGATGCTGTGATTATTGACGTTGGAATCACTCGTGTTCCTGATGAAGACCATCCGAAAGGTTACGTAATCACAGGGGATGTTGACTTTGAGAATGTGAGTAAAAAAGTTTCGTATATCACTCCTGTTCCAGGAGGTGTTGGTCCAATGACGATTTCTATGTTATTGAAAAACACACTTTTGGCTAGAGAGCAACATAGGTTTAAGAAAGGACTTTAGATTCTACTTAGTAAAATATATTAGAGTACACGACAAAAATTGAAACTCGTCAAATCGGTTCTGCCCCAATCCGCCTTAGGCGGCAGCCTGATTTTCCTTGATTTCTTTCGTCTGAGGCGAACAGGGGCAAAAATCAAGGAATTTTAGAGTTTTTTTTTGTCGTGTAATAAAAAAAAATATAATCAAAAAAACAGTCATTACGACTGTTTTTTTGATTATATCATCATTTCAAGCATATCCCACATTTCTTCGGGAACCATTTCGAGTAAGTTGAATTGCCCTGCTCCTTTTAGACACTTTGTAACTTTTTTATTACAACAAAAAGCTATTACACAAAACACACAAACCTGCCTGACAAGTCTACGCAGGCAGGGAATACACTAAGTTTTACAGAGATTACCCCATACTATCTGTAGAAATGCTT
>SKIG01000098.1 GCA_007116535.1 Psychroflexus sp. | reverse complement strand
CATAATTTCTTAGCGCAAAATTTTTAATATTAACGGCAGCATTGATATCTCTATCGTGTTTAGTATTACAATTAACACAAATCCACTCTCTATCTTTTAAAGTTAAATCTTTGTTTACTGTACCATAGTTGGAACAAGTTTTTGATGATGGTTCAAATCTACCTATCTTCAATAAGTTTACTCCGTGCCATTCGCACTTGTATTCTAACATTTGGTTAGTCGCTTACATCCCACCCACACTTCGTGATGAGTGACCGTCATATAAAAAGTTAGTGGCTTTTTTTTAAATGTGGGAATAATACTTCAAATACTTCAACAGGAGATGGAACAAATTCATAATAGTTGTTTTTTGTCAATTTCCCTATCGTTAATGGTATTTAAAATATCATTATTTTCTTTCAGATATTTATTATATGTCCTTGTAACGTTAAGTAAATCAAGTTTATACATAATAGAAAAAACACGCTTTTTTACAAATATATATAAAGTTAAAATATGGAAAAAACACGCTTTTTTCTATTTATATATATATTAAATAGTATTATAAAAAATTATGAAAAAACCAGTATTGATTATTGAAAAAAATACTAAACCACTCATGACTAATCCAAGTAAAAAGCCTGAGGATAAGTATATATTAGGTGGAACCTTTACTGAGTTCAATAAGAAAAACAGAAATGAGAGAATTTATACATGGGAAAAATTTTCACCAGCATTAACTGAATTAAATGAAAGAATTGACACATTGGGGGTATATGGTGAGTTTGATCACCCAGATAATTTCGACACTTCATTAAAGAACGCATCACACATTGTAACAGAGGCGTTTTATTCACAAAAAGACAATAGAGTTAAGGGAAAAATTAAATTAGTTCCTTATGGTTATGGGAAAGCTGCCAGAGATTTAGTTGATGGTGATTTCCCATTGTTTGTTTCTTCACGTGCTGCTGGTATTACTGAAAGCAGTGGTGAGGTTCAAATCAAAAAACTTTTTACTTATGACATTGTAGCTGACCCTGGTTTTTCATCTGCCAAGGTTAGCTCTATGAATGAATCTTGTGGTTATTCAAGCGATGCCAATTTCAGGATTTATGAAATGACAGATGAATCAAATATAAACGATCTATTTACTATGAACACAAACGACCTTGTAACAAAAAATCAAATGACAGAGTATTCTGGTCACTTAACATCAGAAATAACTAAAACACGTGGTCTTATCAATAAGGCAATCAAAGAAGGAAAAATTGATGCTAAGAAGTTAGAAGAACTCCAATCTTATTATGAATCACTACAAGATAACCACTCTAAGATTGTTGAATATTTGGATTATATGGCTGAAAAAATTCAATATCTATTCACAGATAACACTGAGATTAAGAAAACTAATGAAGCAATCATTAAACATAATGATTATTTAGCGGAAAAACTAGAAGAAACTATTCACTATACCGAGTATTTAGCTGAAAATTTAGATCATTCAATCCAATATGGTGAATATTTGGCTGAGCATGTTGATAAAAACAGTTCAACCAACACTAAAATTAATGAAAGATTGAATAATGCTATTTCATTTAGTGAGTATTTAGCTGGAAACTTAAATCACACCATTGTCTATAGCGAATATTTAGCTGAGAACCTCGATACTACTATTGTCTATAGCGAATATTTAGCTGAGAACCTCGATACTACTATTGCTTATGGTGAGTATTTAGCTGAGAACCTCGATAAAGGATTACAATACAGCGAATATCTAGCTGAAACTGTTGATAGTCATATTGATTATACTGGAAAAATTACCGAGAAATTAAATAACAAAGCATCACGGTTATTCGAAAGCATTGAAGGGGAAGAAGAAATTCGCTTTGAAACCCCTGAAGAAGCTGGTTTTGATTTAATTGAAGTAGAAGCCGATAACGAAATAAGCAACGGTGAACAAAAATCATCACCAGAAGATGATATTGATTCTGAATTAGAAGGTAGTGGGGAAAACTGCCGTGTTGTATGTGATGATGATGAAGTTTTCACTGATACCGAAGAAGAGGGTAGTTTAGAAGATACTCCTGATTTGGAAGTTGAAGTAGAAACAGAAGAAGAAACAGAAGAAGAATTTACTTACGAATCAAAAGTAGGTAATATTACAAATAAAATTGACACATTAATTAATGAAGCTAAAAAACGCGAAGCTTCGAAAACAGAGAACCATCATTTCTTGACGTTCCTGAACAGAGACCAAATTAAAGCATTTGAAAGTCTCTCTCCAAGTGATCAAGAAGAAGTAGTTTCTTATATAAACGAGAAGAGAAATTACTACACAGCCAAAGACGTTATGAAATTAATGAATGAGGCACTTTCCTCTAAAGAAGAATCTTTAGAAGACAAGTTGGTTCGCTTAATGCCAGACTCGGTTTAAGAAAAATGGACTGCTATTTCAGAAGGTGCTAAGGTATCTATCTTATCACAAGCGAAGTTGCATCCTAATTTGAAAACAGAAGACCAAATCGAGCATTTTTGGTTCACTCGTAAATTCCCGATTATTAACGAGAAACGCCAAGTTGTAACAGAAGACAAGCTTATCAATGAAGATAAACTTGGTGACGATTACATCAATCGGATTGTAGAACGTTTTAACAGTTTGTAAAAACATTCCACTAAATTGCACATTGACAATCATCTGATTGTATATAAAAAGAATATCATTAAAAATGAATATTAATTTAACAAAATCAATCCAAAAGTTCAAACCTATGTTTGAAAGTTTGGGCGTTCCTTCGGATCGTCATGATTGGATGGCAGAGATGTCTGAATATCAGTCTATCAAGGAAAACGCTTATGCAAACTTAGGTAACTTTAACGGTATGGGCGATGTAAGAAACCCAATCGTAAGCCCAAATCCAGGTAACGCTTTAGGTACTACCGATTTTGGTAACCAATCTGGTTCAGGTGACTACGGTCAACAATTGTTACCAGTTGCAATGAAAATTGCTGCGCAAACAATTGGACTTGACCTTGTATCTGTAAAACCAACACCGGGTCCAAAAATCGACCTTATGTACATGGATTTTGCATATGACGACAACACTAACATGGAAAATGAGCGTCCACAAGTTTTCAAAGTAGATTACGAAGAAAACGCTAATGGTGTTAAATCTTTCTTGAACGCTGTTATTGCAGAAGTTGGAGCTACCAAAAGAGTGGGTGGCTTGGACAAGAGAGTTTATTTAGCCTTAGAAAATTCGGTTGCTGATGCTGGACAAGACCCTAGTATAAAGCCGACCGGTTCTAAAGAAGGTTGGGTAGAGTTTATGGGATACTCACGTATTGACCAAAAACCTATGTTCCGTATTTTCCGTCAATCTAACGTAGCTACTGGTGGTGGTTCTTGGAGTTTCCGTCAGGTAGAAAACACCTTTGATGAAGAAACTGCATTAGATGACGCTTTTTCTGCTGGTTTCAAAGACACTGATGGTACTCAATTTACTGGTTCTACTGGATCAGTTAGTATTGACCTTATCTCAGCATTTGAAGATCACTTGCCACTTTTTGCAGCTAACTTCGAAAGTGACCGATATCCACAGACTCGTGGTCAGGAAGAAACTAACTATCCTGGTATTATCGCACCGCGTGTTCAATCAAAAACCATCGAAACGGGTACATTAGAGATTTCAACTGCTTTAAAGCGTACTGAAATCGAAGATATCAAAGCTAACATGGGTATTGATATCGTTCAGAAAATGGAATCAGTTCTTGTAAACGAGTTGAGTCAAACTATTTCTAAGCAAGTTGTTCAGAAATTGTTCGATATGGGTGACTTGAACCGCGATAGCGCACCTCAATCAGGTGGTACTGCTGTATTCGACTTGAACGTTGACGATTATATCCAAAACATTGGAGGGGAAACCTCTCACGCTACACAGCGTAAATTGGTTACCAAAGTCCTTCATGCTTCTCACTACATCGCAACTGAAGGTCGTGTAGGCCCTGCAACTTTTGTTGTAACTAACGGTCGTATAGGTGCTGCTCTGGCTGACATTTCTGGTTATACCATTAATCCAACCAAATCAAGCATCAACGCTACTGGGCAGTTATATCCAATGGGAACTATTGGTGATGTTCAAATTTATGTTGACCCTTACATGTTGTATGATGACAACCGTATGTTGGTAGGACGTAAGAACAACCCAGACCAACCAGGTATCGTATTCGTACCTTACTTGCTTGCTCAAAGTATCTCATTGCTTTCTGAGGCAACTTTTGCCCCAAGATTGCTGTTACGTAGTAGATATTCAATTGCTGAATTGGGATTCTTCCCATTCAAGCAGTATATGACTATCAAAGTAACTGATACTCAAAATATCTTAGCGTAATCTAATTACGTAAGATTAATAATAAAAAAGGCTACCAAAATGGTAGCCTTTTTTATTTTATCGGTTCTTATCGCACCACCAAGGAGGATTGGGAGAGTTACAAGCAGGAT
>SKIG01000257.1 GCA_007116535.1 Psychroflexus sp. | reverse complement strand
TAACCAATTACGAAAATGACAATTAAACCTGGAATCATAGTATTTTTTTTACAGCAATTGCTTCAATGAGATTTCAAATGCGGTTGCACTTAGATTTACTTTACTTTTATTATTTGCATACACATTTTGTAGTGCATTTTTGATTGTATTGGAAGTATCTTTGAAGATAGCTTCATCGGTCATTTGCACTTTTCTCTCCATGAAATAGGCAAAAACACGAGCCATTCCGCAGTTGGCGATAAAGTCAGGAATAACACTTACTTTTTGGTCTGTATATTCCATAATTGGTCCAAAGAAAATTTCTTTGTCTGCAAAAGGAACGTTAGCTCCTGAAGAAATCACTTCAAGGCCATTTTCAAGCAAAGTATCAACTTGGCCTTTAGTGATAAGTCTTGATGCAGCACAAGGCGCAAAAATTTCAGCTCCTACTTTCCAAATTTGTTCGTTTACTTCTTCAAAAGTAAGCATATTTGAAGCAGCCAGAGTATTTCCCTCTTTTGCAAGGTAGAATGACTTTATCTCTTCAAAGGTAAATCCATCTGGGTTAATTAATCCGCCAACTCTGTCGATAATACCAACAATTTTTACTCCCATTTTGGACAAGTAAAAAGCAGCTGCAGCTCCAACATTTCCAAATCCTTGAATAATTGCTTTCTTTTCATCTAATTTTCCACCATAAATAGCATAGTAATGATGAATAGCTTCAGCTACACCAAAACCTGTAATCATATCGGCTACAGTGTATTTTCTATTAACATCGGGAGAGTAAGTGTCATTTTCAAGAACCTTGATAACACCATTTCGAAGTTGACCTATTCGATTGATTTTATCTGCTTCACTTGGGCTAAAATGACCACTAAAAACACCTTCTTGTGGATGCCAAACACCACATTCTTCTGTAATAGGAATAACTTCGTGAATTTCGTCTACGTTTAAGTCACCTCCTGTACCATAGTAACTTTTTAGTAATGGGGAAACTGCTTTATACCAACGCTCGAGTACACCTTTTTTTCGTGGATCACTTGGATCGAAATTAATTCCTGATTTCGCCCCTCCAATGGAAGGTCCTGAAACAGTGAATTTTACTTCCATTGTTTTTGCTAATGAAAGTACTTCGTTCATGTCTAGGCCTTTTCTCATACGAGTTCCACCTCCTGCTGCTCCTCCTCTTAGAGAATTAATGACCACCCACCCTTCTGCTTCAGTCTCTGGGTCATTCCAGTGAAAAACTATTTCGGGGGATTTGTTTTCATAAACCTTAAGTAAATCCTTCATTTGTACAATTATAAAATTGCCCACAAATATAAGACAAACCAAAGAGTTTATTTAAACAATCTTTAAAGATATTATAAGTGGAAAAATGTATTGTTAGCAAAAACTAAATGTACATTTCCTCAGGGATGGGTGCGGGGGGATTTTCCTCAATTTTCTTTTCGATAAATTGAGTAATTTCTTTCAGAATTTCTTCGTCCTCAATAGTATGTAACATCGACATGATGTAACCAACTTGTTCTATATTTGTCATAACTAACTTGTAATACTACTATGACGCTGAAAAGCACATAATGTTGTATGTGAAGTTTGAAATTTATTCAACTTTAACATTACTGGAAGTTTTGATGCTCCATGCCTTGACAAACTAATATAAAAAAAAAGATATAAAAAGTCTCTTTTATCGGTAAAAATTCATTTCGTCTATATATTTCCAAACTTCGGGAGATAGCAATGGCTGAACATTTTTACCATTTTTTATGCTATTTCTTATCAAAGTTGCAGAAATGGCTAAAATTGGAGTATCGGTAAAATGTATTCTTGGATGGTTTTGAAACATTTCGGGTACATTCCCTTTTCCTAATCGTGGACATATATATATGTCATGCGAGTCAAGAATAAACTCATAATTTTTCCACTTATGAAAAGTTTTCAAATTATCTTCACCCATGATTAAGCCAAAAACTTTCTCAGGATATTTTTCTTCTAGAACAGTTAATGTTTTTGATGTATAGTTAGGTGTTGGTAAATTAAATTCAACATCACAAGGTTTGATTTTATCATAGTTTTCTACCGCCCTATATACCAACTCAAATCTATGGTGGTTATCAAGTAAACTAGCTTTTTTTTTGAAAGGACTTTGTGGTGAAATTACTAACCACACCTCATCTAAACTCGTATGCTCTACGAGGTGATTGGCAATAATAAGATGCCCAATATGTATGGGGTTGAAACTTCCAAAATAAAGTCCAATTTTATTCATCAAACAATTATTTTTCGATGAACTCCTTTACCAAATCGTAAGCTTCTTCTAGAGCGATACTGAGTTCATTGTTCTCTATAATATGATCAAACTGAGGAGCTGTAGCCAATTCTATTGATGCTTTAGCTACCCGCATACTTATTTTTTCAGGGGTTTCTGTTTTTCGCTTTTTTAGCCTTATTTTAAGCTCTTCGATGCTTGGTGGCTTCACAAATACTGCCAAAGTGTTTTCAGGATAGATCTTTTTGATATCCAATCCGCCGACTACGTCAATATCAAAAACAACATGTTTTCCTAAGGCCCAAATGCGTTCAACTTCTTTTTTTAAAGTTCCGTAGAAATTATCACGGTAGACTTCCTCCCACTCTAAAAAATCATCATCTTTGATGTGCTGTTTAAACTCCTTAAGCGACATGAAATAATAGTCTACACCATCTTTTTCGTGACCGCGTGGAGGTCTTGATGTAGCTGAAATAGAAAAATCAAGATTCAACTCTTCTTTGCCTAATAAGTAACGAACAATAGTTGTCTTACCTGATCCTGAAGGTGCAGAAAAAACGATTAATTTACCTTTCTTATTCATTAGAGCACATTGAGGAGTTGTTCTTTTATTTTCTCGAGTTCGTCCTTCATTTGTACGACTATTTTTTGCATAGGAGCATAATTAGACTTACTTCCTATTGTATTGATTTCACGTCCTATTTCTTGACCAATAAAGCCTAATTTTTTTCCGTTTGAATCATTCGATTTCAACGATTCTAAAAAATAGTTTAGGTGATTGTCTAGCCTAATTTTTTCTTCAGTTATATCGTATTTTTCAATATAAAAAATGAGTTCCTGTTCAAAGCGATTTTCATCTACTTCTACTTTAAGTTCATCTATATTATTTTTTAAACGCACTCGAAGTAATGCTATTCTATCAGGATCAATTTCTTCTATCTGTTGCAATAAATTCTTCAATGTTTGGATACGCATCAAAAAATCATTTTCTAAGGCTTTACCTTCATCTAACCTAAATTGATTAATATCCTTTAGTGCTTTTTGAAGCGATTGCATGATTTGCTCAAACTCTTCCTCTTCAACTGTGGATTTATCGGTGGCTACAGCGTCAGGTAAGTTTAATGCAATTTCAATTAATTTTGCGTTTTCATCTGAGCCTACGACAGCTAATTCTCTTAAGTCTTTGATGTATGCCTTTACAACAGCAGCATTTATTTTTGCACTTGTTTCGTCTCCTGTGATTTCAACTTGCAAAGAAAAGTCGACTTTCCCACGAGTTAACTCCTTAGCTATTAATTGACGCATTTGCAATTCCTTTTCTCTGTACTGCGAAGGCATGCGTGCGTTTAAATCAAGACTTTTGCTATTAAGCGCTTTGATTTCTATACTTATATTTTTGGTTGGAAGTTGTAGTACACTCTTTCCAAAACCTGTCATGGATTGAATCATGCTAAGAATTTATAATTCTTGCAAAGGTAAGCTTAGGCGATTAAATTCACAAACAACTAACAGAATGAAAAGTTGACACTTCAAATGAAGGAATTTACTTCACAAAATCAAGAGACTTTAAGATAGCTTCAATTTCGAAAATATGGTTTCTTTTTGCGTAAGAGGGCTTGAATACAAATCCTTCAGCAAAAAGATAACGATTGTTTTCTTCATCCTTGATGGCATAAAGTAAGAAAGGACCTGCCATGAAGTTGTTTTTTACTTCCCAAGTGCCTTTTACTTCATAAGCTTTTCTACCTCTAAAGGAAATGTCATTTATGAAAGGTGCATAAGCTTCTTCTGTAATCATATATTGTCCTTCGGAAGGACCGGGGATATGCTCTTTACCTATAGAATCTCTAATTTTTATGATATTAGCAATAACTTCGTTTTCATTTTCAACTTCATTGATGGGAACTTCATAAATAAGAAGCTCCATATTGCCGTTTTTAATGTCTTTTCTAATCCAAGTTAAGCCTTCTTCTTCTTTTGCAAATCTGTAGGCGGTTGGAAAAGTTAGGCTTACACCAAAATTTTCTCTCAGTGAAGTATCTTCTTTGGTAGATTTTCTTATTCTTCTTAATTGTTCTTTTAATTCTACATTTCGGAGTTGTCTGACTAAGTCTTCGGCATTTTGTTCCAAAATTTCTATTACCGACTCTTTACTTCCACTTACAAAGATTCCCAACTGAGGACTTGCAAATGTATCTTTAGCGACTTTGAAATGCTTTCTCTCAGAAATATCTACAC
>SKIG01000170.1 GCA_007116535.1 Psychroflexus sp. | reverse complement strand
TTCTTGTCTAACTTCTCAGTTTGATCAGCGTAAGGAAGAACATTTTCAACTTTAAGAGAAGTATCTCTCATTACCGTTACTACCATAAAGAAGAAGAGTAACATAAATACAATATCAGGTAACGATGCAGTCGAGATTGCAGGGGTACCTCCGTCATTTTTCTTTTTAAACTTTGACATTTTGTTGTTATTTAAGTTAACCTATCGTTTTCTTGGCTCTGCTTCAGAGAGTTTCTGAGGATACATGTTTTTGATAACCTCAATTCTTTCCTTAAGAACATCTTTGTCTCCTTTAAAATCAGGACTTTTAAAAGCTGCTTCCATTGCTGTAAACTCAACTCCAAAAAGTCTGTTAGCTTCTCTATTTCTAAGGAAATTATAAGACGCAACTAATTCGTTTTGAACCGTGATATAGTCCTTATACTTAGTTTGTCTGTTGTTTTGCAAAGAAATAACCGCTTTCACAGGATTATCAGATGACTCAGGGTCTCTTGCTCCTTGACAATAGTCACATGCTTCAGCTCCTTTACCTCCACCATTATCTAAAAAATCTATGGCTGCTCGACGCAAGTCTTTTATTTCCATAGGTTCTTCGTTTACAAGAATGTCTCCCGCATCATTTACAAGTACTTGAAAAATGTTTCTTTTTCTGAGTACAACATCTTCAGGCGGGGTATCATCTAGAGGAGGCAAACGTCTACTTATACCACTATCTGTTTCAATAGTAGTAGTAACTAAGAAGAAAATGAGGAGTAAGAAGGCAATATCTGCCATCGAACCTGCATTTACTTCTGGTGCGTTTCTTTTTGCCATAATTTAGTTATTCGAAATTACTTTTTTAACACTTGAAAACAGTATTGCTCCAAAAGCAAAAATAATTAATATGTAAAATACAGTTAATCCTGTGCTTACCCATTTTGATCCGTATGCAGAAAGTACTTCTCCATCTCTTAAAGGAGTTTCTTCACCTGATGAGGCAAAAAATGAAATTAATACTACTGCTAAGAAAGCTCCAACTGAGATAAGTGTCTTTTTTACATTGCCCTGAAAAAGTCTGTAAATTACAAAGCCAATTGTCGCAACTATACAAACTCCAAGAATAAAATAAGACAGATACAGTAAAGGGCTTAGTACCGAACTTTGCAAAGCAGGCTCGATTTTAATTAAATCTTCGTCTTCCATAAGTACTCTGAGAAATAATATACCTCCCAAAACACCAATGGCAATTTTGAATATTTTTATAAACTTATCCATTGATTACTTGTTTTTGTGTGCAACTAACATATCGATTAAAGTGATGGAAGCATCTTCCATATCATTAACGATACTATCTATTTTTGCAACTATATAGTTATAGAAAATTTGTAGTATAATAGCAACAATAAGACCAAATACAGTAGTCAAAAGTGCTACTTTAATACCACCCGCAACAAGTGAAGGTTGCATGTCACCAGCTGCTTCAATTTTATCGAAAGCTTGAATCATACCAATTACAGTACCCATGAAACCAAGCATAGGTGCAAGTGCAATAAATAAAGATACCCAAGAAACATTCTTTTCTAATTGTCCCATTTGAACACCTCCGTATGCAACAACAGCTTTCTCTGCTGCATCAACACCTTCATCAATTCTGTCTAAACCTTGGTAGTAGATAGAAGCTACAGGACCTGGAGTTTCTCTACACACATCTTTTGCTGCTTCAACTCCACCGCTGTTTAGTGCATCTTCAACTTTTTCAGCAAGTTTTTTGGTGTTTGTAGTAGCTAGGTTTAAGTAGATTATTCTTTCAATTGCAATAGCAAGACCTAGAATTAAACATAACAAAACGATTCCCATGAAAGTTGGTCCACCTTCGATAAAACGCTTTTTGAATTCTTGGTGAAAACCTAAAGATTCAGTGCTTGCTTCATCGTCTTCTGCGGCTACTTCCTGAACAGCAGGAGCTTCTTCTTCTACTACAGTTGTTTCTTCAGCTTCTTCAGCATCTTCCTCTGTAGCCTCATCATTTTCTGAAGATTCTTCATCATCTTGGTAAACTACCGAAAATGCTTCTGTGTTTGAAAATAAGCTAGCAGCATTGACGCTAGTCCCAAAAATCATTAAACCTGCTAGGGCGAAAATTGAAAATAATTTTTTCATTGTTGTCTGTCTTAAAATTAATACTTGTTTTTAATTTTGGTTAAATATAAAAAATCTTTTTTAAAATCAGCAGAGAGGAAGGGATTCGAACCCTCGATCCCGATGCAATCGGAATACACACTTTCCAGGCGTGCGCCTTCGACCACTCGGCCACCTCTCTTTTTAATTTGGTTCAAATTTATGTTTATAAAAATAAATAACAAAAAAAAATACGTTTATATTGTGTAATATCTTTGATTTTCTTGTTTTTTTAGGTGATTTCACCCCTAAGAGAGGTTTCAAAAATGGTTTTAAGTACAGATGGGCTTAGATTTTTCTTTAATAAATACATCAACTTTGCTACTGCAGCTTCGGTTGTTATATCTTTTCCTGAAATAACTCCTGCTTTTTTTATAGCAGTAGATGTTTCATATTTACCCATCATTACGCTGCCTCCACTACATTGAGTGACATTTACTACTACTATTCCTCTTTTCTTGGCTTCTTTTATTTCTCTTACAAACCAACTGTCGAGTTTTGTGTTTCCGCTTCCAAAGCTTTCCAAAATAACCCCATTTAGATTTGGTGTATTTAGTAGGTGTTTAAACACATTTTCTGTTAAGGCTGGAATCAACTTTATAACTAGGACGTTCTCGTCCAACTCTTTATGGACTTCAAATTTTTTCCTCCTGCTTGTTTTAAGTAAGTAATTGTAATGTACGTTTAAGTTTACTCCTGAGGTTATTAGTGGAGGGTAATTTAACGAAGCAAAAGCCTCGAAATGTTCTGCATTTATTTTGGTAGTTCTGTTTCCTCTATATAATTTATATTCAAAATAAAGTCCAACTTCTGTAATTACAGGGTATCCTTTTTTCAGGAGACTAGCAATTTGAATGCTGGTAATCAAATTTTCTTTCGCATCTGTTCTTAAATCGCCAATAGGTAATTGTGAGCCTGTCAGTATCACAGGCTTTCCGAGGTTTTCAAGCATGAAAGACAAAGCTGCAGCAGTGTAAGACATGGTGTCGCTACCGTGAAGTATAACAAATCCGTCATAGTTTTCATATTCATATTCTATAATTTCTGCAATTTTAATATAATCTGAGATCCCCATCGTCGAGGAATCTATCGGGTCTTCAAAAGAAAATACATCTATGGTATTGTCTAAAAGCCGTAATTCAGGAATTTTGTGCAAAAGCTGATCAAAATTGAAGGCTTTGAGGCTACCTGTTTTTTCATCTTTTACCATACCAATGGTACCTCCTGTATATATAAGTAGAACTTTTGTCTTATTCATATTTATTCACCAAAGATTTGAAGCGCATTGTTTGTTGTTGTTGCTGCAATTTCTTCCAAAGATAATTTTTTTATCTCACTTATTTTTTTTGCTACATATATAAGGTATGCACTTTCATTTCTCTTTCCACGAAATGGAGAAGGAGCTAAATAAGGTGAATCGGTTTCCAATACTAAGTTAGACAAATCTATTTCGTCTATAAATTGGTCTATTTTTCCATTTTTAAATGTAAGAACTCCACCAAGGCCTAATTTCATACCATAATCAATTGCTTTCAGAGCCTGATCTTTTGTTCCTGTGAAACAATGAAAAATTCCGCGCAAACTGCTGTGATTTTCTTCTTCTAGAACTTCAAATATTTCATCAAATGCATCTCTGCAGTGAATGACAATAGGAAGGTTTTTTTCCTTGGCAAGATGAATTTGTTTTTTGAATGCATATTTCTGTTCTTTCAAAAAGCTTTTGTCCCAATACAAATCAATCCCGATTTCTCCCACGGCTATAAAATCTCTTTTAGCGAAATTTTCAAAAACATGTTCGAGTTCTTCTTCTACATTTTCACCAACTGAGGTAGGGTGAAGTCCCATCATAAGCTTTACATGTTCAGGGTAGTTTTTTTCTAGCGCGTACATGGCGTCCGTATGAGTGGAGTCTATGGCGGGAACGTAAAATTTTGAAACATTGTTTTGTAAAGCTCTTTCTATCACTTCATGTTGATCTTCTGAAAAAGATTCGCTATAAAGGTGCGTATGTGTGTCTGTAAAAATCATGAGCGCAAATGTATTCAATTAGATGATTTTGCTGTTCATAGTGTATGTTTATTAATAAGATTTTTAGTTTTTCCTGAAATATAGCTTATATATTTGTCGAAAAAATTAATGGCAAGCCTAAAAAAGTTTCTAGAGCAAAAAAAATACCACCGCATCAAGTTAGGGTTAACTAAAACCAATCACTTATATGTAAGTGCTTATATCAATGGAATTAAAGGAGATTTTATTGTAGATACAGGTGCTTCTAGCTCTTGTGTAGATTTTAAATACATAGATTATTTTTTAATGAATACCCAAGATAGTTCGGTACGTGCAGCAGGAGCGGGGGCATCAAATAT
>SKIG01000019.1 GCA_007116535.1 Psychroflexus sp. | reverse complement strand
GTATTCAAAAAATAATTAAAAAAAATCAAAATATACCCCTTAAAGGGTATATGCATGAGAGAAATCTGTGCCTACTTTTGACATTATTACTCATCCATGAATAAGTTTTAGGGGTATTACTTATTCTATACTTTTAAAGGTCTCTTATAAGAGACCTTTTTTTGTTTACATTTGATTTTTTAAAGTATAAATTGAATCAGTCCTCTTCCTCTGTATCGATGATGTTAATTTGAGGTTTCTTGAGTGTTTCTTTGTTTGCTATACTTCTATCAAGCGAGAGAAGCAAAGATGGCAATAGTAGTAAATTAGACAACATTGCAAACAACAAAGTTGCTGAAACTAAGCCTCCTAAGGCAACTGTGCCTCCAAAACTTGATATCATAAAAACGGAAAAACCAAAAAACAAGACGATAGATGTGTAAAACATACTTACGGCTGTTTCGCGAAGTGCTGGGTAAACTGAGCGTCTAATTTTCCAATGATTCTGTTTCAATTCTTGCCTATATTTTGCTAAAAAGTGAATGGTATCATCTACACTAATACCAAATGCAACACTAAAAACTAAAATGGTAGATGGTTTTATTGGTATCCCTAAAAAACCCATCATCCCTGCCGTCATAAGCAAGGGCAATAAGTTGGGAACTAAAGAAATAAGTATCATCTTGAATGAGCGAAACATCCACGCCATAAAGAGCGCTATCAGCAAAATTGCTAGTCCTAATGACAAAATTAGGTTATTGACTAAGTAACGAGTTCCTTTTTGAAAAATAAGCGCCTTTCCTGTAAGTGTTACTTCGTATCTGTCTGATGGAAATAGCTTCTCTATTTGTGGCAAAAGTTGAGCTTCTATCAAATCCATTTGCTCTGTACCAACGTCTTTCATAAACACTGTCATTCGAGCATACCTTCCTGTACTATCTACAACGCTTACCAACTCATCTTGAATACTCGACAAGCTTTTAATGTATGGCATGATGAAATTTTGCTCCTGATTAGTAGGTAGCTGAAAATACTTTGGGTTATGGTTGTAATAGGCTTGTTTGCTATACTTAGCTAAATCAACCACGGATATTGGTTTAGAAAAATTAGATTCTTCATTAATCAACTCCTGAAGTTTTTCGAGTTTTCGAACGGTCGCTAATTTAGAAAAGGCCTTTTCTTTTTTGGCATCCACCATAATTTCTAATGGCATGATTCCCCCGAATTCTTCTTCGAAGAAGCGAATATCCTTAAAAAAAGATGCTCCTTGTGGCATATCTTCCAATAAACTTCCTGAAATACGAATGGTATATATTCCAATAATACTCAGTACAAGAACAGAAACAGAAGTAATGTAAATGGTTACTCTTCTGTTTTTGACGGTATTCTCCATCCAATGTACAAAGCCTTCAATCCATTTCTTGCCTAGATGCCTTAGGTGTTTTTCCTTCGGTGGAGGCATATAGCTATAAACGATTGGAATAATCAATAAACTAAGCACAAAAATTGCAATGATATTGACAGAAGCAACTACCCCAAATTCCTTCAATAATTCACTTTGAGTAAAAATAAAGGTCGCAAATCCTGAGGCAGTTGTAATATTTGTCATCAAGGTTGCGTTACCTACTTTGGTAATTACTCGTTGTAGTGACTTTGCTTGATTACCATGATTTTTAATTTCTTGTTGGTATTTATTGATTAAGAAAATACAATTTGGAATACCAATAACAATGATTAGTGGTGGAATAATAGCGGTAAGTACGGTTATTTCGTAACCAAACAGGCCTAAAAATCCAAAAGACCACATTACGCCAATAACTACGGTAATCATCGAGATTAATGTAGCTCTAAAGCTTCTGAAAAAGAAGAAAAAAATAAACGAAGTAACAAACAATGCAGCTGCAACAAACCACTGAATTTCATCAATGATATTTTGTGAATTCAGCGTTCGTATATAAGGCATTCCAGATACATAAATATTGATGCCACTTTCACTTCTGAAGTCTTCCAACAAAGGAACAAGCTTCTCAAGTACAAAGATTTTTCTAGCTTCTTCGTTGACAATCTCCTTTTTGATGTAAACAGCAGATTGAACAACTTGCGACTTTTTGCTAAATACTAGACCTTCATAAAAAGGCAACTCATCGAAAAGAAAAGATTGGTATTCTTTGAGTGAAGTTTCACTTTCTTGATCAAATTGATTCAGTATGTTGATTAGCTCAAATCGCTTTGGATTCTCTAGCTTTTCAAGCTTTTGTAAGTTATGAACACCTATGCTAAAATCAATTTCATCGTAAGTTTCTAGGTGTTTGGTAAGTTCTACCCAAGCTTTAAATTTTTCTGGAGTAAACAAATCTTGGTCGTCGGTAGCAATGACAATTAAATTGCCCTCATCACCAAAAATTTGAAGAAATTCTTTGTATTCTAAATTGATTCTATGTTCATCGGGAAGTAAGTTTGCCTCGGTATAAGAAAATCGCATTTTTTCCCATTGCATGCTTAAGAATACTGTTGCAATGAGTATCAGTGAAAGAAATAAAATACGATTACGCAGGATAGTGCCTGCAATAGTGTTCCAAAAACCGAAACTCAATAATTTGTTCATATATTTTTTTAACCTACTTCTACCAATTTAAGTATCAAATTGGCATTCAAAATGAAAAACCTGCTTTAAAAACAGGTTTTGTCACTATTGCTTTATCTTTTGTCGGTATGAATTCTAACTTATACCGTCATGATTTCTTTTTCTTTTACTTGAAAAATTTCGTCTATCTTGGCGATGTATTTATCAGTTAGATTTTGAACACTTTCCTCCGCATCTTTGAGCATATCTTCGGAAATGTCTAACTTTTTTAATTCGGAGTTAGCATTACGACGATCGTTTCTTACGCCTATTTTAGCTTCTTCGGCTTCAGACTTGGCTTGTTTAGCTAAATCTCTTCTTCTTTCTTCCGTTAGTGGTGGTACATTGATGATTACGCTTTCGCCGTTATTCATCGGATTGAAGCCAAGATTAGCATTCATTATTGCTTTTTCAATTTCAACAATAAGAGATTTCTCGTAGGGCTGAATAGAAATTGTTCTCGCATCAGGCGTATTTACGTTCGCTACTTGATTCAATGGAGTCATCGAACCATAGTATTCAACGTGAACAGATGACAACATCACTGGACTTGCTTTTCCTGCGCGGATATTCAATAATTGTTTCTTTAAGTGCTCGATTGCACCTTTCATATCTTGCTCTGTAGCATCAATAATAAAATCAACTTCTTCGTTCATTGTGTAAGGCTTTTATAAATTGACTGTTGTACCAATATTTTCTCCTGAGATAACTTTCACCAAATTCCCTTTTGTATTCATATCGAAAACAATAATAGGAAGTTCGTTTTCTTGGCTTAAGGTGAATGCGGTAGTATCCATAACTTTAAGACCTTTTTTCAATACATCTTCAAAACTAATGTAATCAAACTTGGTAGCATCTTTATGCTTTTCTGGGTCGGCTGTGTATATACCATCTACTCGAGTACCTTTTAAGATAACATCTGCTTCAATTTCGATGGCTCTTAAAACGGCAGCTGAATCAGTGGTGAAGTATGGGTTTCCTGTACCTCCACCAAAAATAACAACTCTTCCTTTTTCTAAGTGACGTATAGCTCGTCTTCTAATAAATGGCTCGGCAACTTCATTGATATGGATTGCTGATTGAAGTCTAGTTGGTAATCCTGCATCTTCGATAGCACCTTGCAAAGCAAGACCATTGATGACTGTTGCTAACATCCCCATGTGATCTCCTTGCACTCGGTCCATTCCTTTGCTTGCTCCGGCAATTCCTCTAAAGATATTGCCCCCACCAATGACAATGGCGACTTGAACACCTAAATCAACTACTTTTTTGATTTCTTTGGCATATTCTGCCAATCTTTCAGGGTCGATTCCGTAGCTTCTTTCGCCCATTAATGCTTCACCTGAAAGCTTTAAAAGAATTCGTTTGTATTCCATTTTGAAGATTTCGGCAAAACTACATAATTTTGATTTTATGAAGCTTGTTTTCGGGAATAAAAAAAAGAGATTTAGGGTAATTTTGTAGAGGTATACAACAAAAATTGATATTCCTTAAATCAGTTCAGCCCCAATTCGCCTCAGACGAAAGCCTGATTTTAATTGATTTTATATCGTATACTATGGTTAATGCTTAACACTCCTGTAAAACAAGAAACCACCTCGTTAGAGGTGGCAACTATCTATATAAATAAGATTAACTTTACAATTAACCCAAGGCAACTCTTTCGAAAGCAACGATTTCTACGTCTTTTCCTAAAGTGTTTTTTACATGATCAGCAACGCTAATTTTGTTGTCTTTGATAAATGCTTGATGTACAAGTGTGTTATCTTTGAAGAAACGCTGAATTTTACCTTTTACGATTTGGTCAAGCATATTTTCAGGCTTGCCTTCTTGACGCAACTGGTCTTTAGCAATTTCAGTTTCTTTTTCGATAGTTTCTGTATCTACTTGTTCTTCGTTTAAAGCAACTGGGTTCATAGC
>SKIG01000064.1 GCA_007116535.1 Psychroflexus sp. | reverse complement strand
TTTTTACCAATACCATAAAATTTTCGGATGTCTAGTTGCTCCAAAAAGTGAATTACTTCATTAGGTTCAATTGTCTTCTGACCGTTTGGTTTGTTGATATCGCTAGCAACTTTTGCAATAAATTTATTGATTGAAATTCCTGCCGAAGCATTCAAGCCTGTTTTAGTTTTGATTTTGTTTCGAATATCTGTAGCAATGAGAGTTGCACTTGGATTATTTTGATAATTTTCGGTTACATCTAAGTAGGCTTCATCCAAAGAAAGTGGCTCAACTAAATCAGTGTATTCAAGAAATATCTGTCTAATTTTTTGCGAAATTTCTTTATATCTGTCGAATCTTGTTTTTACAAAAATCAATTCAGGGCATAGTTTCTTAGCAAGTTTACCGCTCATCGCACTTTTTACACCAAACCTTCTTGCTTCATAACTTGCAGCTGCAACTACTCCGCGCTCAGAACTACCGCCAACTGCAATAGGTTTGTTTCTGAGCTCAGGGAAATCTAATTGCTCCACAGAAGCATAAAATGCATCCATGTCTACATGAATAATTTTGCGAATATGGTCTCGAAAATCCATGTTGCTAAAATAATTCATTTGTTGGATGTCTTGTTTTAAGCCTTTGGTTTTATAACAAAGTTTTGATAGTACACGATAAAAATTGAATTTCACCACAAATGAAATCAAAAATCAAAAATTTAAAAATCAATAGAAAGGGGATTTATCCCGTTTATGACATACAACAAATAAAATGGCTTAGCCTAAATCACTCTATAATTCTTAGGAATTTGGCTAAAGCCAATTTTTCGTCCCCAATTATTTAACCCCCAATTAAAAATTGGGACTATTGATTTCAAATTCCGTCAAAAAATTCAATCCCGAAGGGATGACATGATTTGCGTAATGAGATAAAACCAATTTATTTTTGTACTCGACAAAAATTAAAACACATCAAATCAGTTTTGTCCCAATCCGCCCGAGGTGGAAGCCTGATCTTCCTTGATTTCTTTCGCCTGAGGCGAATAGGGGCACAGATCAACGAATTTTAGAGTTTTTTTTACCGTGTACTAAATAAAATTTTTGATTAAGTCAAAATGAGTTCAATTTTGTAGTAATGAAGTTTGAATTATTTATTGAGAAAATCCTACTTTGAGAAATAAAAAAAGCCCTTCTTAAGAAGAGCTTTAATCTGTGCGGGCGAAAGGACTCGAACCTTCACACCTCGCGGCACTAGATCCTAAGTCTAGCGTGTCTACCAATTCCACCACGCCCGCATTATTGAGGTTGCAAATTTTAGTTTGCGGGTGCAAATATACGTAAAGATTGTAATAAACAAACAAAATATTTCAATTAAAAAAACAAAAATTTGTAACTTGTCATTTTTTAAACAAATAGTCAATGAATTCACCAAAAGAGTACATTCAAAAAAATAAAGAACGTTTTATCGATGAATTGATAAACTTACTAAAAATCCCCTCAATTTCTGCTGATGCCGCCTACAAAGAAGAGGTGCTAAAAACTGCTGAAGCTGTAAAAATGCGCCTGGAAGAAGCAGGTTGCGACTTAGTTGAAATAGAAAAAACCCCCGGATATCCTATTGTTTATGGAGAAAAAATAATAGATGAAAATTTACCTACTGTATTGGTCTATGGTCATTATGATGTTCAACCACCCGATCCTTTGGATTTGTGGGATTCTCCTGCTTTTGAGCCGGTGATAAAAAAAACAGAGCTACATCCCCAAGGAGCAATTTTTGCACGTGGTGCTTGTGACGACAAAGGGCAAATGTACATGCACGTAAAGGCCCTTGAGTACATGACTAAAACTAATCAACTTCCCTGTAATGTCAAGTTTATGATTGAAGGTGAAGAAGAGGTAGGAAGTGAAAGCTTAGGTTGGTATTTAGAACGAAATGCAGAAAAACTAAAAAATGATGTAATTCTCATTTCAGATACGGGGATGATTAGCAAGGATGTTCCTTCTGTAACAATTGGTTTGCGCGGTTTGAGTTATGTAGAAGTTGAAGTCACAGGGCCTAATAGAGACTTACACTCAGGTTTGTATGGAGGCGCAGTTGCGAATCCTATCAATATTCTTACTAAGATGATTGCTTCGCTTCAAGATGAGGATAATAGAATTACTATACCAGGATTTTATGATAATGTAGAAGAACTTTCATTAGAAGAAAGAGCTAAAATGGCGGAGGCGCCTTTTGATGTTGAAGCCTACAAGAAATCTATTGGTATCAAAGATATTCATGGTGAAAAAGGCTACACTACAAACGAAAGAAACTCTATTAGACCAACCTTGGATGTCAACGGAATATGGGGTGGATATACAGGAGAAGGCGCAAAGACAGTTATTCCTAGCAAAGCTTATGCAAAAATATCAATGCGTCTAGTGCCAAATCAAGATTGGAAAGAAATCACAGAACTTTTTAAAGTTCATTTTGAACGTATTGCGCCCGAAGGAGTTCATGTCAAGGTAAAACCACATCACGGAGGGCAAGGTTATGTAACACCTATTGATGGAATAGAATACCAAGCTGCCGACTTAGCATTTCAAGAAACTTTTAGGAAATCTCCAATCCCTCAGCGAAGTGGTGGAAGCATTCCAATAGTTAGTTTATTTGAAAAGACACTGAATAGCAAAACGATATTGATGGGATTTGGTTTAGATACCGATGCAATTCATTCTCCAAACGAACATTTTGGAATTTGGAATTACCTAAAAGGAATAGAAACCATACCTTATTTTTATCATCACTTTACTAAATTGAAGGCATAATTAGAAACCTTATCTACAGAAGCTCATTTCATTTGAAGTGAGCTTTTGTGTTTTAAACACCAATAATTTTAATTTATCGTATTTTTGCCCTGTGAAAGAAAAGAAAAAAGATATACGCGCATTAAGCAAGGAGCAACTTCGGGAGTTTTTTGTTTCTAATGGAGATAAAGCATTCCGTGGAAATCAAGTTTACGAATGGCTTTGGAGCAAAGCATGCCATAGTTTCGATGACATGACCAACCTCTCTAAAGCTACCCGCGAAATGCTTGAAGCTAATTTTGTAATCAACCACATAAAAGTTGATCAGATGCAAAAAAGCAGCGATGGAACGATAAAAAATGCAGTAAAACTTCACGATGACTTAACTGTTGAATCAGTGTTGATTCCGACTTATTCAAGAACAACCGCCTGTGTGTCTTCGCAAGTGGGTTGTAGTTTGGATTGTCAGTTTTGCGCTACTGCTCAATTGAAGCGAATGCGTAATCTGAATGCTGATGAAATCTACGACCAAGTGGTTGCCATCGACCAAGAGAGCAGAACTTACCACAACATGCCATTGAGTAATATTGTGTATATGGGAATGGGGGAGCCGTTAATGAATTACAATAACGTTCTTGCTTCCATTGAAAAAATAACAAGTCCCGAAGGTCTAGGTATGTCACCCAAACGAATTACGGTTTCAACTTCGGGTGTGCCAAAAATGATCAAGCGATTAGCAGATGATGAAGTAAAATTTAATTTAGCTTTATCCCTTCATTCAGCTATTCAAGAAGTGCGCGAACAAATCATGCCATTCAGTAAGAATTTTCCGTTGACAGATTTGCGGGAAGCGCTTGAATATTGGTATAGCAAAACCAAGCGAAGAGTAACCTATGAATATATAGTTTGGGAGGGTATCAACGATAGGCAACAAGATATAGATGCTTTGATTCAATTTTGTAAATACATCCCATGCAAGGTAAATATTATTGAATACAACCCCATAGATGACGGGAAGTTTCAGCAAGGAAATGATCAAGCAATAGCTAGTTACATGACGCAACTAGAAGCTAATGGAATTGTAGTTACCTTAAGACATTCGCGAGGGAAAGATATCGACGCCGCTTGTGGGCAATTAGCGAATAAACTATAAATGTAAAATTGAAAATAAAAAAAGCCGACGATTAAGTCGGCTTTTTTGTGTTTGTAAAGTTGGCTTATTTAGCAAACTTAAAAGTCTTAACTGTATTTCCAATTTGTGCTTTTGCGATATAAACACCTTTAGCTAAGTTGCTAATTGAAATTACTCCGTTAGTACTGTTTACTTTATCTAAAGAAACTCTTTTTCCTGATAGAGAAAATACTTCAACTGAATTTATGATTTCACTTGCTGAAAGGTTTAGACCATTGTAGTTTAAAAAAAAGTCAAAGTTAATTTGAGTAAAATCTACATTACTAAAGTTAGCAGGCGTCATAGTGATTTCTTTGTTTTCAAAATCTACTGTCAACACATACTCTCCTTGGTCACCAACAAATAGGAAGTTGTTATCGTCGTCTTCCGCATCTTCAAATAAATCATCAATGATAAAGTCTTCGTCTACAAAATACGTGAAGTTTAAACCTGATCCCCAATTTTCTTCTTCAGTAAAGAAACGGAAATTTCCGTCAGATTCAGGTTGTGGAGTAAACTCAACCACTCCAGAGTAAACATTGTTGCCTGTACATGGTAAAGCAACAGGAGTATCCCATCCCCAACCTGCTTGAGTAACACCTGAACCTACTAACCATAATTGGTCATGGTCACAGTCAGCTTCTTC
>SKIG01000174.1 GCA_007116535.1 Psychroflexus sp. | reverse complement strand
GTGGTTACCCCACAGCCTTGGTTCTTTAAACCAAGGCGAGGAGTATGAACAAAGCACCCGACCCTTGGGGAACGCCCAATTAATTAACTTTAAATTTACTTTTCAGTCAAAATTCCCTAAATACATAAAGATTTAGTAACTTTCGGTTAAAGAAAAGAGTTTACTTTTGTTGATGATTCAATACTGATTGTTTGTAAATATTTTTTTAGATGAAAAAAAAGGATACGCTAATTTTAATTGTAGACGACGAGCCGGATATTCTGGAAATTCTGAGTTACAACCTGAAAAACGAGGGTTACCAAGTAATTACAGCTGAAAATGGTGTGAAAGCTGTGAAAAAAGCAAAAAAGCACAGACCTCACCTAATTGTTTTGGATGTGATGATGCCCGAAATGGATGGTATTGAAGCTTGTGAGCAAATTAGAAAAATAGATAGTTTGAATGATGCTATTATTACTTTTTTTACGGCACGAAATGAAGATTATTCGCAAATCGCAGGATTTGAAGCCGGTGCCGACGACTACATTACTAAACCAATCAAACCAAAAGTCTTGGTAAGTAAAGTAAAGTCTCTTTTAAGAAGACTCAAAGAAGAATCTGTTGTGCAATCTAGCTACACTGTTGGAGATATAACCATCGATAAAAAAGAGTATAAAGTGATTGTAGATAATGAAGAGTTAAGCTTGCCAAGAAAGGAATTTGAATTGCTATCTTTGTTGACTTCTGAACCAAATAAAGTTTTTAAACGCGATGAAATTCTTGACCAAGTTTGGGGGAATGATGTTGTTGTTGGAGGAAGAACTATTGATGTACACATCCGAAAACTTAGAGAAAAACTTGGTGATGATTTGTTTAAAACCGTAAAAGGAGTAGGTTATAAATTTGTTGAATAACACCAATGACAAAACTTAAAAAAACATACAAGTTTGCACTTTATACCGCAGGAATGCTGACTTTAGCTTTAAGTGTTTTAATTTTAATTCATGAATTAATTTTCTTTGAGGTCAACCTAATTTCTTTGCTACTTTTTGCAATCGCTTGTTTTGTTCTTACTTTTTTTATTGTACAAATTAGGGTTGAATTTTTTATCTACAGAAGGGTAAAGTCTATATATGATAGTGTTTCTTTACTAGACAGCGAAACGCTTGAGCGTGCTAGCATAACTACCGATATTTCTTCACTAAAGGAAGAAGTAGAAAAATTTGCTCAAACCAAGAAAACTGAAATCGACTTATTGAAAGTTCGAGAAAATTACCGAAAAGAATTTATGGGAAATGTTTCTCATGAATTGAAAACTCCTCTTTTTACTGTTCAGGGATATATTTTGACTCTTCTCGATGGAGCTATAAAAGACAAAAAGGTTCGTAAGAAATACCTCACTCGCGCAAGCAAAGCTGTAGATAGACTTTTGTACATCATCAAGGATCTTGATATGATTACCAAACTAGAAACAGGTGATTTAAATCTCGTAAAAGAAAATTTTGATATGGTTGAAGTAACTAGAAACGTTCAAGATTTACTTGAGATGAAAGCTTCCAAAAAAGATATCAGTATTCGTTTAGAAACAAAACTAGAAAAACCAATTCTTGTTCACGCTGACCAAGAACGTATTCAGCAAGTGTTGACTAATTTAGTGGTGAATGCTATCAAATACGGAAAAAACAAAGGTGAAATACGTATAATTATTGAAGAGTTGACCAAAGAAAAATTCATTGTTCGAGTTAAAGACAATGGGATTGGTATTGAAAAAGAAAACATTCCACGTCTCTTTGAAAGATTCTACCGTGTAGATAAATCAGGCTCAAGAAAAGAAGGTGGATCAGGGCTTGGGCTTTCTATTGTGAAGCATATTATTGAAGCTCACGAAGAAAAAATTGTAGTAACTAGTAACTTTGGTTTTGGTAGTGAATTTTCATTTACCCTAAAAAAAGCGAGCTAATAAAGTTTTAATTTGATTAGAATCTACATTCTCTGCTTGAGGAATGACTTGTTCTGACTTAAATGCTTCATAGATTAGTGAGAGTGATATTTCACTTTGACTACATGTGTTAAAATAGCCCATGCTAGAAAAATACTTTGCTAAGTATTCTTGTTCGGGTTGACCAGGAGTAGGAATCAATAAAGCTTTTTGTTGCACACTTATTAAATCCATAATACTTGAATAACCTGAACGACAAATTACTAACTTTGAAGAGTTTAAAATTTGTTGAATATCATTGGCAGATGCTAAATTTATAATTGATGTATTTTTCGAGGCTTGTGCTGATGAGCCTTGATTGGTCCCTCTAACGATTGTGTGTTTGCCATCTATTTTTGAGAATAATTGTGTTAATTTTTGTTCTAACAATGTTCGTTGTGGTTCGGGACCTGATAAAATTGCAGTGAAATCAATTTTTTTAGTTTCTTGAGTTTTTTCATAAGTGCTCAACATTCCAATGAAATGTATTTTATCTCTCCATTTTTTTACTTCAGTTAGTTCACCTGTAATTTTAGTTTGTTGTTGTGTATCGGGAACCCAAATTTGATCGAACTTAGTGTAGTAGCGTTGATGTATAAACGTCCCCAACCTACTTCCTGTGCCTTTGGGCAATTGAAGTTGATGCGTTATGTAAATTGACGGTAACTCTGGACTATAAATACTTGGTCGATTGTCTGAAATAAGTATATCTACTTTATTTTTCTGCAGATACGATTTAAGAATTTGTTGGTCTGCTTGGTGCTGTTTGTATAAATCTTGGGATTGACTTAGTAGATTCCATTTCCAATTTCTGGCTTTAGCTGCATAGGAAATACTGTAATTAGATAGCGCTAAAAAATCTGCTTCTGGAAAATGAGATTGAAGATAATCAAGCGCTTGGCCACTACTTGCAATAGTTAGTACATAATTTTGTTCCTGTAGTATTTGCAGTAACACCCTGCTTCTGCTTGCGTGACCAAGTCCCCAATCAAGCACTCCAAAAAGTATGTGTTTTTTACGCAAAATAGCTATGCTTTAAATTTCATTCAAATGAAAACCTAAGTTGTCTACTGATAAAACAAATTTACCTAATTTTGCTACCAAAGAGTTAATCTTGATTAGCTTTTTTGATAAGATATAAATTAGAAAGAAAAATTAATCAGTGGGAAGTAAAAACAAACTGAAACGTTTTAAAGAAAACGAGACATTCAATAATGTTATTCAACCTTCTAGAGAAGCTATCATAGATGGTTCTTTTGATATGAAGGGTAAGTGGACGAAAGATTTTTTTGGAAATGATAAACCGCTAGTCCTCGAACTAGGTTGCGGAAAAGGCGAATATACTGTTGGACTTGCCAAACGTTTTCCTGAGTACAACTTTCTAGGAATCGACATCAAAGGAGCTCGTTTTTGGAGAGGTGCAAAAACAGCCATAGAGGAGAAAATCGACAATGCTAAGTTTCTACGAACTCAAATTGAGTTAATTGATTTAATTTTCGCTGCCAATGAAGTAAGTGAAATTTGGATAACTTTTCCTGATCCTCAAATTAAGTATCAGCGAACAAAACATAGGCTAACTAATGCAGAATTTCTAAAAAAATACAATCACATCCTGAAAAAAGAAGGGGTTGTCAACTTAAAAACCGATAGCGAATTTATGCATGGGTATACACTTGGCTTATTACACGGAATGGGGCATGAAGTCATTGATGCGCATCATGACATTTACAGCAATACGGAAGCTCCTGAGGAATTGACGAGTATTCAAACTTTTTACGAGCAGAAATACCTCGAAAAAGGGAAACCAATTACCTACATCAAATTCAGGTTAAATTTCTAGTATGGAAACAGCTCAACTCTTTTCAATCACTTTTTTTGCTGCATTAATTGGAGTTTTGCCACCAGGAATAATCAACATATACGCTATTAAACTTAGCTATCTTCAAGGGAGAAATGAAGCGGTAAAATACGCCGCAGGTGCAAGCTTCTCTGTTCTTCTTCAAGCTTTCGCAGCTTATTATTTAGCTAAATATATTATTGCAAAAGCCTATGTTGAAATCATACTTTTGCGCACAGGTTTTGTTATATTATTATTGTTGTTCATCTATTTTTTATGGTCAGGTTACCGTAATAAATCTGCTAAAAACACGCTTGAACTCAAAAAACCGCCTAACAAAAGTTTTTGGAAAGGTGTTGGATTACAATTATTAAATTTACTTCCCATCCCATACTTTATAATTATTCTTAGCTTATTTAATCTTGGAGGGCAAAGAGAAACCGATCATTGGACAATCAGTTTTTTTGTATTGGCAGCTGCATTAGGTACGTTTGTAGCACTCTATCTCTACATCTTTTCATTTTTAAAACTTAACCTCAATATAGAATTTATTCGAAGATATGCCAACTTAAGTTTAGCAGGTTTACTTTTCATCTTGTTATGCATAACCTTTTTCAGAATTTGGTTTATTGATTTTTCTTAATCAATCGTGAATTGATAAATACAACTATTCATTTTAAAAATGTTTTGTTAAAGTACATGACAAAAATTTAATTCGATTAAGGTCAGCGTATTATAGAATTCTTATCTTTTATTGTATACTAAAATAAATTGGTTTTATCTCAT
>SKIG01000025.1 GCA_007116535.1 Psychroflexus sp. | reverse complement strand
TCGAGTCATTAGATTTATTTTGGGGCACAAGATAGCAAAATGTTATGAATAAGTTAATAACGGGCAAGAAAAAAAAGAAAAAAATCGATTGTATATTTATACCAAAATTATATGGTTAAAAATAAGTTGCTTAACTTTGTTGTGAATTAAATTCTATGATAGAAAAAGAAAAAATCGACTACGAAAAAGTCGTATTGTTAGGAATAATACATCAATTACAAGACGAAGAAAAGTCAAATGAGTATCTTGATGAGCTTGAGTTTCTAGCATATACGGCAGGTGGTGAGGTTATCAAGCGTTTTCAACAAAAACTTGACAAACCTCATCCTAAAACTTTCTTAGGAAGTGGTAAAATAGAAGAAGTTCGTCAGTTTGTGGAAGAAAATGAAATTGGTACCGCCATTTTTGATGATGAATTATCTCCTGCACAGCAAAAAAATTTAGAGAAAATTCTACGTTGTAAGGTGGTAGACAGAACCTACCTCATCTTAGATATTTTTGCGCAACGAGCACAAACAAGTTATGCAAGAACACAAGTTGAACTTGCCCAATATGAATATTTACTCCCAAGACTTACAGGTTTATGGACGCACTTAGAAAGACAGCGAGGTGGAATTGGTATGCGTGGACCTGGTGAAACTGAGATTGAAACTGATAGACGAATTGTAAGAGATAAAATTTCCTTGCTCAAAAAGAAATTGGAGACTATAGACAGACAAATGTCTGTGCAAAGAGGTAATCGTGGTAGTTTGATTAGAGTTGCTTTGGTTGGATATACTAATGTTGGTAAATCTACTCTTATGAATTTGATTAGTAAGAGTGAAGTTTTTGCAGAAAATAAATTGTTTGCTACACTAGACACCACTGTTAGAAAGGTAGTTATTAGAAATCTTCCTTTTTTACTAACAGACACGGTTGGATTCATCAGAAAATTACCTACTCAATTAGTAGAATCTTTCAAATCTACTCTCGATGAAGTAAGAGAGGCAGATTTGCTACTTCATGTAGTAGATATTTCTCACGAAAGTTTTGAAGATCATATTGCTTCTGTAGAAAAAATTCTTACTGAAATTGAAGCCAACGACAAACCTTGCATCATGGTTTTCAATAAAATTGACAACTACTCCCCTGTTCCTTTTGATGAAGAAGACCTTACGATTGAACGTACATCACACCATTATAGTTTAGAGGAATGGAAGAAAACGTGGATGAATAAAGTCGGGGAACATGTATTATTTATTTCAGCTACCGAAAAAGAAAACATAGAGGAGTTTAGGAAGAAAGTGTACGACGAAGTTAGAAGGATTCATGTAACTCGTTTCCCCTACAATAGTTTTCTTTATCCTGAGTACGAAGAAGTAGAGGATGAATAAAGAACCTGCCTGCATGCGCAGTCGGGCAAGTATCAAATAATGAATAATGAACCTTAACAGGTGTAAAAAGTAAGACCAGTGTTGAATACTGAATTTAGTAAAAACAAGTAGTCTCCTAAACCACATACCTTTCTGCCTAAGTGGCAGAGCTACATAGATAAGTTAGAAAACTATGTTTTACGTGTCTTACTCAGCTTTTATTTCTATTTCTTTTTATAAAAATCTTCAGGGATGGGTAAAGCCCATGGGTTGGTTTTAAAATATTCAAACTTGGCACTAGCTAGGTCCACTGTTTCATCAATAAATTTAGAATGTCTTCTACCATTTACCGACAATTTAGCATCTGCATAAACAGCGACATTCTCACCATTTAAAGCATATTCTTTTTTTAGAAACTGTGCCATTTGCCAAATTCCATCGGGTCTTGACAAGCTTTTATGTTGTTTGTGAGTAAGGTAATCATAGGTATTTACATAAGTAGTTTTATTTGTTTCTTTGTTAACTACTCTAAAATCTACATAAGAATTCTTTGTTCGTAACATCATCCGCCAACTAAGCTTATGCCCTTCGTCTGTCCACAACACATCACTATCAATAAAATGATGTCTTACAGGCAAAGCTATTTGAATAACAAACCAAACTCCAAAAAAAGCAAGCATCAGGTTACTGTGTTTTGGAATATCTATTTTAGGCTCATCTGATTCATAGAATGTCTTCCAGGGTAAAAATCGTTTGTTGATTGCTTTAGGATTAAAGAAAAACAAACAAAAAGCCAAAGACATATAAGGAAAAATACCAATTTGAAATACAATACTATTAAATAGGTGAAAAAAGATACTAAAAAAGAAGAAGAACCACCTGGTGCGTTTCCATAACAAAAGAGGTACCACAAGCATATCGAACAAAATACCTACATAAATAATCGACTGAATAGCAAAATCTGTCTGTAAAAAATCCCCTATCAAATAGTAATGTTGTTTACCTTTCATTAGCAAGCTAGGAAAAGTTCCATCTAACCAATCGGGATAAAATTTTGCAACTGAAGCATAAGTGTAAACAATCCATAACTGAAAAATGATAAACAAGCGAACCCAATTCGGCATGCTTATTTCTCTTAACGCATCATTATTTTTAGCATCCAATGAAAAATTTTTGTGTGCAGGAAGTAAATACATGATAAAGCACAACAGCAAAAGCAAGTAGTAATGATTGTTGTAGGATGACTTTTGCATAAAATAAGCACAGGCCCAAAAAATTGTATATCCAAGAATACTCCACTTGTACTTATAGCCGAGCATAACACCAATACCAAAAACACCCATGATGAAAAAATGCACATACATATAGGGACCTTGCAAGTATTGCAGAAAATCAAACCCAATAAAATTGAAAGTGAATTTTGGCTCGACAAGAACTCGTGTCACCCAACCTGTAGCAATGGCTCCCCAAGCTTCAAGGGTAATGAGTAGTCCAAACAAAACACGAAACAACACTAAGGAAGTGTTGTCTATTTGTTGAAATAAAATTGATTTAATTTTCATTGAAATATTTTTTCGCTAAGGAAACGTCTGAATCGATAGCTTTAATTAGGTCTTCAGTTGAAGCAAACTTTTGTTCTCCTCTTATGCGATCTAACAATTGAAGCTGAATTTTCTTTCCGTATAAATCGGCTTCGTAATCTATAAAAAAGACCTCTATGCTTAATTTGTTATCGCCTGTTGTTGGATTGAAACCAATATTCAAAACACCTTGAATTTTTCTTCCTTCAATGTGTGAGGTCACTATATAAACCCCTTTAGCGGGAATAATCTTGTAAGCTTCTGCCACTGAAATATTGGCAGTAGGGTATCCAAATTTTCTTCCTAGACCTTTTCCTTTGACAACTTTGCCTGTAATCATAAAAGGAGTTGTAAGATACTCGTTTGCCAAGCGAATATTTCCTTCATCAATAGCACTTCTAATTTTAGTAGAACTTACAGCAACATCTTCTAATTCTTGTTTAGAAATCTCTTCAACTTCAAAATCGAATTCAACTGCCATTTTCTTTAAATCGTTGATGTCTGCAACTCTATTTCGTCCAAAGCGATGGTCGTAGCCAATAATTACTTTTTTGGCATTGAGACCTTTCACCAGAACATCTTCGACATATTCTCTTGCCGTAAGCCTTGAAAACTCAAAGCTAAAGGGATGAATAACTAAATTTTGGATACCTACAGACGATAGTATTTGAATTTTTTCATCAATAGTATTAATCAGTTTTAAGTCTGAAGAACTCTGAAGCACCATCCGAGGATGAGGAAAAAAAGTCAACAGCAATGAATCCATATCTTGCTCTTCTGCAGATTGCATTACTTTTTCAAGAATCTGTCGATGACCAAGGTGTACTCCATCAAATGTCCCGATGGTAATTACCGTTGGTTTATTTGACTTAAAATCGTTGATATGCTGTACTACTTTCACTATTTTCCGTTAAATTGATTCATTGTGTTTTGAGGGCCTGCCAATGCGAATGAAATCACAGCATCGGAAGCCATTTGTATTCTCTCTTCGAGCGACGCTCTTTCAAAATCAGACCATTCGCCAAGTACGTAGTCTACTTGTCTACCTTTTGCAAAATCATCGCTAATTCCAAAACGAAGTCTTGCATAGTTGGTAGTTTGAAGCTTATCTTGTATATCTTTTAAGCCATTGTGGCCACCATTACTTCCCTTTGTTTTTAAACGAATTGTCCCGAAGGATAAATTTAAGTCATCTGTAATAACCAACACATTTTCCAAAGGAATATTTTCTTTTGTCATCCAATGTTTCAGTGCTTTCCCACTTAAATTCATAAAGGTTGTTGGCTTAATGAGTATGAAATTTCTACCTTTTACTGAAAAACTAGATTTGTCTGCAAGCTTTGCTGAAACAAAGGAAGCATCATTTTTGTGGGCTAAATTTTCCAACACTTTAAAACCAATATTGTGCCTAGTTTCGGCATACTTAGGGCCGGGATTCCCAAGACCAACAATCAAGTATTTTATCATATCTACCTCGGATTTTTCCTTGGTTTGCTTTATTCCCAGAAGTCTTCCAAAGAAAGCTCTCATGTTTTATTTTTTGTAAAAATAAAAAGCATCTTGAAATCAAGATGCTTTTTAAAAATAAATTTAAAACAAAATTATGCTTCGGCGTTTTCAGTTGCTTCTGCTCCTTCTGCTCCTTCTGCTCCTTCT
>SKIG01000032.1 GCA_007116535.1 Psychroflexus sp. | reverse complement strand
GAGTTACTGAAAGATTATAATAAAGGGCGTGGAATAACCATTGACCAAACTGAGTTAGAGGAAAACAAAAACAAAATTGTAGAAACCCTCAAAAACTACAAAATAGGTATTGCGGAGATTAAAGCAACCATCGGTCCAACAGTAACTTTATATGAAATTATCCCAGATGCAGGAATTAGAATTTCAAAAATCAAAAACTTGGAGGACGATATTGCGCTTTCGCTTTCGGCACTTGGAATTAGAATTATTGCGCCAATCCCCGGACGTGGAACCATAGGTATAGAAGTTCCAAACCAAAAGCCGACAATGGTACCAATGCGAACGGTGGTTGCTTCGTCGAAGTTTCAACAAGCAGAAATGGCTTTGCCAATTGCTTTAGGAAAAACAATTTCAAACGAAACTTTTGTAGTTGACCTAGCTAAAATGCCTCACTTGCTAATGGCGGGAGCTACAGGGCAAGGAAAGTCGGTTGGATTAAATGTAATTTTAACCTCGTTACTTTACCAAAAGCATCCTGCCGAAGTCAAATTTGTACTCGTCGATCCTAAAAAAGTTGAATTAACCCTTTTCAATAAAATTGAGCGTCACTACTTAGCCAAAATGCCTGATGTAGAAGAAGCGATTATCACAGATAATTCAAAGGTTATCAATACCCTGAATTCACTTTGTATCGAAATGGATGCTCGCTACGACTTGCTCAAAGATGCCATGGTTCGTAACATCAAGGAATACAACGAGAAGTTTAAAGCTAGGAAGTTAAATCCTGAAAACGGACATAAGTTTTTACCATATATAGTCTTAGTTGTAGATGAATTTGCCGATTTGATTATGACGGCAGGTAAAGAAGTAGAAACTCCAATAGCGCGTTTAGCCCAGTTAGCACGTGCGATTGGAATTCACTTAATCATTGCCACTCAGCGACCTTCAGTAAATGTAATTACGGGGATGATTAAAGCTAACTTCCCTGCGAGAATAGCCTTTAGAGTTACTTCAAAAATTGACTCAAGAACGATTTTAGATGCAGGAGGGGCTGACCAATTGATAGGAAAAGGGGATATGTTGTTTACGCAAGGAAATGAACTCATCCGCTTGCAATGTGCATTTGTAGATACCCCCGAGGTAGAAAAAATCACTGAATATATTGGTTCTCAGAAAGCTTATCCTGATGCACATATGCTGCCTGAATATGTTGGCGAAGATGGAGGTAGCACTTTAGATGATAATATAGATGAACGCGATAAGCGATTTAATGAAGCAGCAGAAATAATTGTGGCAGCTCAACAAGGTTCGGCATCACTTTTGCAAAGAAAAATGAAATTAGGTTACAACCGAGCGGGAAGACTTATAGATCAGTTAGAAGCTGCAGGAATTGTCGGGCCATTTGAAGGTAGTAAAGCAAGGCAAGTCTTGATTACAGACATGAATACTTTGCAAGAAAAATTAAACGAAACAAATTAAAATATGAACACTTACAAAACATATATTTTAGCATTATTTATTTGCACTTTTTCTTTTTCAACTCTGAGTTTCGCTCAGTCACAACAAGATGCAGAAGCATTCATTCGACAAGTGTTGGATAAAGTGCAAAGCTATGACAACATTAGCATAGATTTTCAATACATCCTCGAAAATACAAGTGAGCAAATCAAGCAAGAAACCAAAGGAGATGTTATTTTAGAAGGTGAAAAATACTTGCTTAATTTAATGGGAATGACCATTATGAATGATGGTAAAAAGTTGTACACCATTAGCCCTGAAGACGAAGAAGTAACTATTTCTAATTACGATCCGAATGATGAAGAAGAGATTACTCCTTCAAAAATGCTTACATTTTATGAAGAAGGTTACAACTTCGAAATGGATATTGTCCAAAGTCTTAGTGGAAGAAAAATTCAATTTGTAAAACTTACTCCTATTGATTCAAACGCTGAAGTGAAGGAAATATATTTAGGAGTTGACAAACAGACTTTGCATATTCATAACCTTATTCAGATTGATGAATCAGGAACAAGAGTAGAAATTCGTGTAAAAAGCTTTAAGACCAACCAACCACTTGGTTCAAAAACTTTTGAATTTTCAGAAAAAAAATACAGCAGTTATTACATCAACCGATTAGACTAAAGCCTTGAAAATACTCGATAGGTATATCTTATTCTCATTTCTGAAAACTTTTTTTTCAGTTTTCCTTATCTTGATGCTAATATTCATGCTTCAAGCAATTTGGCAATTCATCTCGGACTTTGCAGGAAAAGATGTAGAAATGCTAGTCATCGGGAAATTTCTATTGTATTATTTGCCCTATCAAGTACCACTCTTACTTCCATTGACAATTCTTGTCGCTTCTATTATGACTTTCGGTAATTTTGCTGAAAATTATGAGTTTGCAGCGATGAAGTCAGCCGGAATTTCACTTCAAAGAGCAATGAAGAGTTTGATTTTTTTTATTGTAATTCTTGGTTATGCTACCTTCACTTTTGCGAATACAGTAATTCCTTGGTCTGAGTTTAAAGCCATCAATTTAAAGAACAATATCACCAAAATGAAACCCGCAATGGCAATTGTAGAGGGGGTTTTTACTGAAATAGGTGATTATAATATCAAAGTAAACAAAAAAACAGGAGACAACAATCAATACTTGCATGATGTGATTATTCACAAGAAGAATTTACGAGGTGTTGGGAATTATACAGTTACGAAATCTGATGATGGAGAATTGGTTTCAGAGGAAACGTCAAATACGTTGAAGCTTATACTTTTTAATGGAAACCATTATGATGAAGTCCTACCTAAAACATACCAAGAAAGGCAACGTATGCCATTCGTAAAGTCTTCATTTGATGAATATACCATCAATATTGATTTATCAGATTTGAACAATGTAGATTTAGATGACGAAAGTGTAAAGCACCCTTATAGAATGCTTAATGTAAGTGAATTGCGTGTTCAGATAGATTCTTTTTCAGGTGTAATCAATAAATCTCAAGAACGTTTCAATAAACTGATGAAGCAACGAACAGGATTTAGTAAAATTACCCAAAGCAATAGTCCTTTTCACACAAAACCTGATTCTATTCAAGAAAGACGAAGAATTCCTTCCGCATTAAAGGATAGTATTACCAAAACAGTAGGTAACTTAGAGATAGAAAAATCTATTTCTGATTCGATTAATGAAAGTCTAGCGAAAGAGGATATAGATTCTCTTTCCATTAAAAAAGATTCGTTGAAAAAAAACACCTTAGCTATAAAGCTTGAAGGGAATTCTTTGGATACAAGTAAAGTTTTAGCATCAAACAAAACAAAACTAGCTGAATCGAAACCTGAACATCCTGATTTATCAGCAGAAACCTCCATAGACTCAATTTTACAAGTTTTTCAAGACAGAGAAATTGGTCAAATTTTTAGTAGAGCTTTAAGTACGGTAAATAGTATACAACCACAAGTCGAAAATCAAAATTTTAGCATGCAATCTAGTACTTTATTGATTAATAAAACGGAGATTACAATGCATAAAAAATACGCGCTAGCCATAGCGTGTATTATTTTGTTTTTCGTTGGAGCACCACTTGGAGCAATTATTAGAAAAGGGGGGATGGGCTTGCCTTTGATTTTTGCTATCGTTTTATTTTTGATTTATCACTTCATAGGAATCTTTGCAGAGAATTCTGCTGAGACAGGTAAAATAAGCCCATTTTTAGGCGCTTGGTTGTCTACATTTATAATGTTTCCGTTAGGAATATTTCTAACTTATCGTGCAACCACCGATCAAGGATTTGTAAACCTTGACTTTATCAGTGTCCCTCTAACCAAGCTGTTAATTAAACTGAAACTAAACAAGTACAAAACAAGAGAATAGATATTTTTGCACAGTTCAATAATTAGTCATGAAACAAGACGTACAAGATAAAATACAACTATCAACCATAGAGGAAGCAATCGAAGACATTCGAAACGGAAAAGTAATCATAGATGTAGATGACGAAGACCGTGAAAACGAAGGCGATTTTTTGGCTGCTGCTGAAAAAGTCACTCCCGAAATGGTCAATTTTATGGCTACTCACGGACGTGGTCTAATTTGCACACCACTGACCGAAAAACGTTGTGAAAGACTAAAGTTAGACATGATGGTTGGTAACAATACCGACCCTATGGAAACAGCATTTACTATTTCTGTTGACTTGCGTGGAAATGGCGTTACAACGGGTATTTCCGCTTCCGATAGAGCCAAAACTATTCTTGCTTTGTGCGATGACAATACCAAACCACATGACTTAAATAAACCCGGACATATTTTTCCTTTACGCGCTAAAGAAGGAGGAGTGCTTAGAAGAACAGGACACACCGAAGCAGCCATTGATTTTGCCCGATTGGCAGGGTTAAAACCCGCAGGAGTTATTGTTGAAATAATGAATGAAGACGGCACAATGGCAAGACTTCCTCAGTTAGTGGAAGTAGCAAAACGTTTTGACTTAAAGCTTGTTTCTATTGAAGATTTGGTAGCTTACCGAATGCAACATGATTCGCTAATCGAGAAAAAAGAAGATTTTGAAATCACTACACGTTTTGGGGAGTTTCGTTTTAGAGCATATTATCAAACAACCAATGG
>SKIG01000054.1 GCA_007116535.1 Psychroflexus sp. | reverse complement strand
TGAACACCTTAAAAAATCCACAGCATAAATTCAAAAGCGTACATATTGGCGGAACCAATGGAAAAGGCTCTACAAGCCACATGTTAGCCTCCGTTTTGCAAGAAGCAGGGTACAAAGTTGGTTTATATACTTCACCGCATTTGGTGGATTTCCGCGAACGCATACAAATTAACGGACAACTTATTGAAAAGGAGTTTGTCGTAGATTTTATAACAAGTAACAAAGATTTTTTTTCAGCGAATAAGCTCTCATTTTTTGAAATGACTGTTGGGCTAGCATTCGATTATTTTGCAAAAGAGCAAGTAGATATTGCAGTTATTGAAGTGGGCATGGGAGGTAGACTTGATTCCACCAATGTCATTACTCCATTAGTAAGTGCAATCACTAATATCTCTTTAGATCATACACAGTTTTTAGGAGATACATTAGCAAAAATTGCTACAGAAAAAGCAGGAATAATCAAAACGAATGTACCTTGTGTTATTGGTGAAACTACCCAAGAAACAAAGGCTGTTTTTGAAGCAAAAGCAAAAGAAGTAAATACACCTTTGTTCTACACAAGTCCACTTCCTGAGTTGTTCCCTTCAGCATTGAATGCCTCTTATCAGAAATACAATCAATCTATAGTTGTTGAACTTGTTACGCAACTCACCAAGCAAGGTTATCATATTACAAAAGATAATGTAGCTAATGGAATAAAAAGTGTAATTAAGAACACAAACTTACGAGGGCGTTGGGAGTGCTTGCAGGAAAACCCTAAAGTAATTGCGGATACTGGTCATAACAAAGCAGGCATACAAGCCATTTTGGAGCAACTAAAAGATGAAAAATATGCAGATTTACATGTAGTTTTTGGAATGGTGAATGACAAAAATTCAATGGAAATCCTGAAACTACTTCCAAAGAATGCTACCTATTATCTATGTAAAGCAAGTGTTCCAAGATCAAAACCAGTAGAAGATTTACATAATGAAGCTTCACAAATTGGTTTAACTACTTATGTATTTAATAGTCCCGAAAATGCATATAGTCTTGCATTAACTAAGGCGAAACCAACTGATTTAATTTGGGTTGGAGGAAGTACCTTTGTGGTGGCAGATGTTTTGAATCATTTAGAAAACATCAAGTAAATGATAACTATGAAAAAATTTTGATAAAAAGAAAAAAAAATGATTATAGGATGTTTGGGAATTAAATTTATATCGTATATTTGCACTCGCAATCGCAAGGGCTCATAGCTCAGTTGGTTTAGAGCGTCTGGTTTACACCCAGAAGGTCGGGGGTTCGAATCCCTCTGAGCCCACAAAATCCCGGAATTTTTTCGGGATTTTTTTATATAAAAAGGGTCATTAACTCAGTTGGTTTAGAGTGTTACCTTGACAGGGTAGAAGTCACTGGTTCGAATCCAGTATGACCCACAAAAAAAGCCACCAAAAGGTGGCTTTTTTTATGGTTTTATATGCGTGACTAAGAATTTAATGCTTCAGCACCAGCTACAATTTCCAAAATTTCATTAGTAATTGCTGCTTGTCTTGCTTTGTTGTAAGAAAGTTTTAGATCATTTCTTAGTTCAGTGGCATTATCTGTCGCTTTATGCATGGCTGTCATTCGTGCGCCATGTTCAGAAGCAATAGAATCTCTAAGCGCTTTATACAATTGCATTTTTAAAGCTTTTGGCATTAATTCAGCAAGTATATCTTCTTTTACAGGCTCAAAAATATAGTCCGTATTAATTTCTTTTTGTTCCTCCTTAGCAGGTGGAACTAAAGGTAACATCTGCTCAACTTGAACTATCTGAGTACCCGCATTTTTGAAGTGATTGTAAATTATTACTACTTTATCATAGGTTTCTGCAACAAAATCTGCAATGATTTTGTCTGTCAACTTAGCTACATCAGCATATTTCAAATCGGCAACTAATGAGTCATCGTTATGATCTATGATGTATTTTTTGTAATTTAATACTTCGTTTCCTTTTTTACCTATGGTAAGTAAAGCGATATTTTGCTCTTTGTATTCACCAACTGCTAATTCTCTAACTTTCTTAATGATATTAGCATTGAAAGCACCTGCCAAACCTTTATTAGATGTAATAGCAACTATAAGTACGTTTTTAAGCTCTCTTTCTTCAGTAAGTTTATTTCCGCTATCACCTGTTTCAACAGAAACACTTAAATATTGAAGGAGTTGTGTAAGCTTATCAGCGTAAGGACGCATTTTTGTAATTGCATCCTGAGCTTTACTCAACTTTGCAGCAGACACCATTTTCATGGCACTGGTAATCTGCATGGTAGAGCTTACCGAGTTAATTCTATTACGTAATTCTTTTAAATTTGCCATATCGAAATTCCTTTAAGGAAATGGTTTAATCTTGGTCGTACTTCGCTGCTACCTCTTCAGCAACTGCTTCAAGTACGTCTGTAATTTCATCGCTAATCTTACCTGCTTTCAAGGTATCTAAAACATCTCTGTGCTTCAGGTTTAAAAGGCTAAGGTAATCTTGCTCAAATTCTTTAACAGATTCTACAGGCACATCTCTAAGCAAGTTTTTTGTTTCTGCATAGATGATTGCAATTTGGTTTTCAACAGGATATGGATCAGATTCAGCTTGTTTTAGAATCTCCACGTTACGTTTCCCTTTCTCAATAGTATTCATTGTAGCTGCATCCAAATCAGAACCAAACTTAGCGAAAGCTTCTAGCTCGCGGTATTGTGCTTGGTCAAGTTTTAAAGTACCTGCTACTTTTTTCATAGATTTAATCTGTGCTGAACCTCCTACTCGAGATACTGAAATACCTACGTCGATAGCAGGACGAACCCCTGAGTTGAATAAATCTGAGGTCAAGAAAATCTGACCATCTGTAATCGAAATTACGTTGGTTGGAATATACGCAGAAACGTCACCTGCTTGAGTTTCGATAATTGGTAAAGCTGTTAATGAACCTCCCCCTTTTACCTTTCCTTTCAGTGATTCAGGTAAGTCATTCATTTCAGCTGCAATTTTATCATCGTTGATGATTTTTGCAGAACGCTCTAACAAACGAGAGTGAAGATAGAAAACATCCCCTGGATAAGCTTCTCGTCCCGGTGGTCTTCTTAATAATAAAGAAACTTCACGGTAAGCTACTGCTTGCTTAGATAAATCATCATACACAATAAGAGCTGGACGACCTGTGTCTCTAAAATATTCGCCAATAGCAGCACCCGCTAATGGAGCATACACCTGCATTGGAGCAGGGTCAGAAGCATTTGCAGCAACAATAGTAGTATATGCTAAAGCACCTTTATCTTCTAACAATTTTGCAATACCTGCAACGGTAGAAGCTTTTTGTCCAATAGCAACATAGATACAGTAAACTGGCTCACCTGCATCATAAAATTCTTTTTGGTTTAGAATGGTATCGATACAAACAGTTGTTTTTCCTGTTTGACGGTCACCAATAACAAGCTCACGCTGACCTCTTCCTACAGGTACCATCGCATCGATAGACTTAATTCCTGTTTGCATTGGCTCAGCAACAGGCTCACGGAAAACAACCCCAGGCGCTTTACGCTCAAGTGGCATCTCATAAGTTTCTCCTTCAATTGCTCCTTTACCATCGATAGGTGTTCCTAGCGTGTTCACTACACGACCAACGATACCTTCACCAACATTAATAGAGGCAATCAGTTTTGTTCTTTTAACAGTATCTCCTTCGTTGATACCACTTGAAGACCCAAGCAATACAACACCAACGCTAGCTTCTTCTAAGTTAAGTACCATCCCTCTAAGGCCACCTTCAAACTCTACTAGTTCGCCATACTGTACATTGGTCAATCCAAATACGTTTGCGATACCATCTCCTACACGTAATACTGTTCCTACTTCGTCAAGTGAAGCCTCAGAAGCAAATCCTGAAAGTTGTTTCTTTAAAATTGCTGATACTTCAGCAGGTTTAATTTCTGCCATAACTATTTATGTTAATTGGTAATCTACCTATTTTTAATTTAAATTTCTTTTTACATTGGCCAAGCTTCCTGAGATACTTGCGTCAAATTGCATATCGTCTATGCGCAACACAAATCCCCCTATCAAGCTCGGGTCAACTTCTTTTGTCAACAAAGCTTCAGCGCCTGTAAGTTCTTTAACTTTTTGCTGTACTTTAGTTTCCATTGTTTTATCTAGCACAACTGCTGAAATAACAGTAGCACGTTTTATTTGCTGTGCATTTTCGTACATTTCTACAAAAGATTCAGCAATTGTAGCGACTATTAGCATACGTTTATTACTAGCTAGTAAATCGAAAAGCGTAGCTACTTCTTTATTGACAGAAGTAAATATAGCATTTACAATACTGAGCTTTTTCTCCTCTGAAATGATAGGGCTTTTTACTACCGATTGAAGTTCTTCATTAGCAGCAAAAACCTCTTGAATTTGCAAGAAGTCTTGATTGAATTGCTTCAACTTACCTGACTCATTTGCTATTTCAAATAAGGCTTTGGCGTATCTATTTGCAGCAGCTTTACTCATAATGCTTAGTTCAACTTAACCTCGTCCAACATTTTATCTACCAATGCCATTTGAGATTTATTATCTTTTAATTCTTCTTTGATTACTTTTTCTGCAATTTCTAC
>SKIG01000223.1 GCA_007116535.1 Psychroflexus sp. | reverse complement strand
CAAATATTCCACGTGCTAAGTTCACTATCAACAAAAATAGGCTTGGCGCCTTGATAAAGAATTGGATTGGCAGATGCAGAAAAAGTAAAACTTTGACAGATGACTTCATCGCCGTGAGTAACTCCAAGTTCTATTAAACCAAGGTGTATTGCCGAGGTACCACTAGCTAAACAAGCTACTTTTTTAGTCGACTCGAGGTATTCTTCAATATCAAATTCAAATCCGTTCACATTGGGACCAAGTGGTGCTACCCAGTTGGAAGCGAAAGCTTCATTCACAAAATCCTGCTCTTTACCTCCCATGTGCGGAGAGGAGAGCCATATACGTTCTTTAGTTTCTTTCATCTGTTAGTTTCTTATCAACAAAAATACAGTTTTAGCTATGATTTTGATATCTTCTTGAAGTGAAATATGTTGAAGATATAGGTGATTTATTTTCACCTTATCAGGAAAAATAACCTCATCGTTGTATCGAAGAGGATTTTCTTGTTGAGCAAGCAAAGCTTCTTCGTTAGCATATTTTAACGAAGCTCTGCCTGTAATGCCGGGTTTGAGTGCTAGAATTTTTTTGTCTTCGCCTTGCAACAGGTCATAATATCCAGGAATATCAGGACGGGGACCGACAAAACTCATATCGCCTTTAAGTATATTGAAAAGTTGGGGTAATTCGTCTATTTTTGTTTTTCTCAATAGCTTCAAAAAACTTGTTGAAGCACCATTTTCTTTGATTGTTTTGAACTTGTAAATAGTGAATTCTTTGGCGTGTTGTCCAATTCTTGTTTGGGCAAAAATAGGGCTAGCGCCGTGAATAACAACTAAAATAAGCGACACAAACAAAAACAAAGGTAAGAGTACGATTGTTAGTAAAAGCGCAACAATAAAGTCAAGTAAAGGCTTGAAAAAAGCTTGGTACATTAATTCTACTTAAAGCAACAAAGTTAGGCAAAAGAATAATTAAGTACTGAAAGAAAAAGGGAAAGTATTTTTTTTTCTTTATTTTCCCTTGATCTTTTGATGAATAGTACAAAAAAAGGACTTTCATAAGTCTATATACTAATCTAGATAAGACTAGACAATCATTCCGGCTGCAACTGTTTCTTTGGTTGCATCATCAACAAGGATCAGACTTCCTGTTATTCTATTGTTACGGTAATTGTCTACAAATAGTGGTTTTGCAGATTTTAAAGTAGCTCTGAATATATCATTCATTTGAATATTTGAATCACCTTCAATTCGAATATAGGTATGAATATCCATTTTATAGACAATATCTTTAATGATAGTTTTTGTTTCATTGGATGTATGCATCAGCGAATATTTTGTTCTAGGTTGAGCAGGACGATTGTTCAACCAACACATCATTACATCAAATTCTTGCAATTGCTCGGGTTGATTGTTTGGCTTTACAATCATATTACCTCTACTTATGTCAATATCATCTTCTAAAGTCATGACAACAGACATGTTCGCAAAAGTTTCTTCAATACTTTCTTCCCCAAGGTAAATTGAAGTGATTTTCGAATTGAAACCAGAAGGAAGTACAGTTACTTCATCGCCAACCCTAAAAATTCCACTTGAAACTCTTCCGGCATAACCTCTAAAATCAATAAACCCGTCTCTTTGTGGGCGAATAACAGTTTGCACAGGAAACCTTGCGTCAATTTTGTTGGTATCACTTCCGATATGAATGGTTTCTAGTAAGTCAAGCAGAGGAGCTCCTGCAAACCAATTCATGTTTTCAGATTTGTTGACCACATTGTCGCCATTTAGCGCACTAATTGGGATATAGCGAATATCATTGATGGAAAGTTTAGCTGAGAATCCCTCGAATTGATCTACAATTTCATGGTATCTATCTTCGCTATAATCTACCAAATCCATTTTATTAACACATACGATTACATGTGGGATTTGTAGTAAAGAAGCAATAAACGCATGTCTTTTTGTTTGCTCGATAACTCCATTTCTAGCATCAATTAAAATAAGCGCAGCATTGGCTGTGGATGCACCTGTAACCATATTACGTGTATATTGAATATGTCCTGGAGTATCTGCTATGATAAATTTTCGTTTCGGGGTAGTAAAATATCGGTATGCAACATCGATGGTTATCCCTTGTTCTCTTTCATCTTTCTGTCCATCGGTAAATAGTGCCAAATCTACACCTTCTATACCTTTCTGATGGCTTGTCTTTTCAACTGAAGCTAGTTGATCTTCAAAAATTGACTTTGAATCATACAACAACCTTCCTATTAATGTACTTTTTCCGTCATCTACACTTCCTGCGGTTGTAAAACGAAGTAATTGATTTTTGTTGATTTCCATGGTGTTTTTATTTTTTAAAGCACTTTAAGTTTCATTTTGTAGCAGAGGTTCTTAAAGATACTTGTATAAGTTAATCGAATGTATAAATTAAAAATATCCTTCTCTTTTTCGGTCTTCCATTGCGGTTTCTGAACGCTTATCGTCAGAGCGATTTCCTCTTTCTGTTTGGCGCATGGCAGCAACCTCTTCAACAATCTTGGCTAATGTATCTGCATCAGATTCAATACCGCCTGTGATGGTAATATCACCGAGTGTTCTAAATCTGATTTTCTTTGAAACTACCTCTTCGTTAGGCTCAAGTTTAAGGAATTCCGAGTTAGGAATCCAAGTGTCGTTTCTCCACACAACTTCTCTTTGATGAGCAAAATAAATAGAAGGAATTTGAATGTTTTCTCTTAAAATATAATTCCAAACATCCATTTCAGTCCAGTTACTGATTGGGAAAGCTCTAAAATGCTCACCCTCAAAATGCTTTCCGTTGAGCAAATTCCACAATTCGGGACGCTGGTTTTTTGGATCCCATTGACCAAATTCATCCCTATGAGAAAAAAATCTTTCTTTTGCCCTTGCTTTTTCTTCGTCTCTTCGTCCGCCTCCAATAGCACAATCAATTTTATTAGCTTCAATGCTGTCAAGAAGTGTTGTGATTTGTAAGACATTTCTCGAGGCATTTTTTCCTCTTTCTTCTGCAACCCTACCTTTATCTATTGATTCTTGTACTGAACCAACAATCAATTTTACGCCTAACGAGTCAACCAACTCATCTCGAAATGCAATCGTCTCTGGGAAATTATGTCCTGTATCTATCTGAAGCAAAGCAAAAGGAATTTTCGCAGGCCAAAATGCTTTTTTTGCTAGATGGGTTACTAGAATAGAATCCTTACCTCCTGAAAATAGAATAACAGGATTTTGAAATTGAGCCCATACTTCTCTCAAAACGAAAATAGCTTCGGCTTCTAATTCATCTAAATAATTTAAATAATACTTACTCATGATATAGTATGTTTTTGTTTTCTAAAATTTCTATGGCTTGGTCAGCTAGCTCTTCTGGACTAAAGCGTTCTGTATCGAGAAGAATTGCAGGCGATATAGGTTTTTCATAAGGAGCTGAAATTCCTGTAAAGTTTTTGATTTCACCTTTTCTTGCCTTAGCATAAAAGCCTTTCACATCCCTGCGCTCGCACTCTTCTAAAGAGGTGCTCACAAAACATTCGATAAAATCATCTTCACCAATAATATTCTTTACTAATTGCCTGTCTTTTATCAATGGGCTTACAAAGGCTGCTACCACAATTATTCCTGCATCAACCATTAGTTTGGCTACTTCGGCTATTCTTCGCAAGTTTTCTTGTCTGTCTTCGGCTGAAAAGCCAAGTCCTTTATTGATTCCCATGCGTATGTTGTCACCATCCAATACAAAAGTCCTTAGGTTCTTGTCAAAGAGCTTTTTTTCTATTAGGTTCCCAATAGTCGATTTGCCGCTGCCTGATAAGCCTGTTAACCAAAGTACACAAGAATTGTGTTTATTTAGCCCGTTTCGGTGCGACCTAGTGACGTTAAAATTATGCTTAACTAAGTTCTCCATGCGAATTTCTTGTTTCTATCCCATAAGGAATTCTGTACCAAACTCTTTCGTGTAAATAATACAATAGCATTTTTGTAACTACCTCTACAACTCCAATCTTTAAACCGGTTAATGGATTGCCTGTAATAATCCATGCTATAATTATCGTATCTAAAGTTCCAAAAAATCGGTATGAAATGGTTTTTAGGATATGTCTCTTACGAGAATTCAGGTTCAACCCATCCTTAGAGATGTTTATTTTAAACCAAACTCTTTCATGAACGTAATACAACAACATTTTAGTAACTACTTCAAAAATTCCGATTTGTACACCTACCATCGGGTCTCCCGAAATAAGCCATGACAAAAGCATTGTATCTATTGTAGCTACAACTCTCCAAGTGATGGTTTTTAGTAAATGTCTTTTGTGTGAACTATCCATTTTTTCTAACTAAAAAATGAGGATTTAAAAGGTTTTCTTTGTTGTATCTCATTTCTTCTTGAGTCGATTGATTAATTACATCACCCCCAACTGCCTTACAAATAGCATGACCTGCTGCAGTGTCCCATTCCATAGTTGGGGCAAATCGAGGATAGATATCTGCTTTTCCTTCGGCTACTAAACAAAACTTCAATGAACTTCCTTTGGAAACAATTTCAATTTTTTCGAAGTTAAGTTTTTGTTGGTTTACAAAATTTTCTGTCAACTCGTTCATATGTGAGCGACTACCTACTATTCGTGCAAGAGTTGTCGTTTT
>SKIG01000128.1 GCA_007116535.1 Psychroflexus sp. | reverse complement strand
TGTGTTTCCAAACTGATCGACAAATTGCCCTGCCGGGTTGAAAGTACGATTTGTCTGAAGTGTTTCTCGATCTACACCGAACCAAGCTTGATAGGTAATATTATGTCCGCCAAAAACAATAGCTTTGATTAAGGTTGTTTCATCTTTGTAAGCGCCTTGCAAAAAGAAGGAGGTGAAGTCTGAAAATGCACGGTCGATATATCCATCTGAATTAATTTTTGAAAGTCGACCTGAGATTTCAATATGATCATTAAGTAGGCCTGTGCTAAATTTTACATTGTGTCTTCGCGTGTAGAAAGAGCCAAAAGAATTTCCGATTTCTCCATAGGCTTCTTCAGAAACACCATCAGTAAGAATATTCAAACTAGCACCAAAGGCTCCTGAACCATTGGTAGAAGTTCCTACACCACGTTGCAGCTGAAGGTTTTCGGTGGAAGAAGCAAAATCAGGTAGATTCACCCAAAAAGTTCCTTGGCTTTCTTGGTCGTTGTACGGAATACCGTTGAGGGTAACATTTACACGAGTTGCGTCGCTTCCTCGCACGCGAATTCCTGTATAACCAACTCCGTTTCCGGCATCGGAAGTAGAAACCACATTGGGCATAAAATTCAATAGAATCGGAATGTCTTGACCTAAGTTACGTTCTTTGATCTCTTCTTTAGTCATATTGGTATGCGTGATTGGCGAGTGGGCATTTACACGCACCGATTGTACCAATACTTCTTCTAAAGATTCTGCTGCTTGAGAAAAATCAATGTTTAGTTCGGTGTCTTCATAGAGTGATACTTCTCGTTCAATTCGGTTACCAAAGCTAAAAACTATGCGGTAAGTTCCACTTGGCAGAAATAGTTCATAATACCCTTCTCGATTGGTGTAAGTGCCTTTGTTGGTTCCTTTAGCAAAAACACTAACATCGCTAAGTTGAATTGATTGATCGCTTACTCTCCCTGAGAGTTTGAATTGTTGGGCGTGAAATGCAATAGTAAAAAACATTGCTGCCCAAAAAAATAACTTTTTCATTCGTAAAAAAATTTTCACGAATAAAAGGGGCAATTATTCTGGTGGTTTATAAAAATAAAAAATCCTGAGAGCACTTTGCCCACAGGAGTATATACACAATCTAAAGCCGAAGCTTTATTGTTCCCTTCGCAGCATTACCTGCGCAGGTTCATTGGGTATCATCTCAGCCTTTGTTGAATTGTACAAAACAACAAAAGCACCCCTTATCGAGATTGAAGTGGCAAATTTAAAATAAAAGTTGAAACAAATACAGAAAATTAAAAAAGATAGTTTCATAGCTGAAAAACAGGTGGTTAATTCTGTTTTTTCTTCTTATTTGCTAAAAAGACCCCTGCTAAAATGACACCTCCCGCTGCTAATTGAAGTAAACTGAACTTCTCTCCGTCCAAAACTCCCCACACTAAAGCAACAATTGGAATTAGGTAAGTTACTGAAGTTGAAAATACCGCATTGGAAAGTTGAATCATTCTGTTGAAAATAATCTTCGCTAAAGCTGTTCCAAAAATTCCCAATAAACTAATGTATAAAATGGACTTTTGGACTTCTGCTTGTCCTAAAAATTCAGTATTGAAGAATCCGCTGAAAAGCAGAATAATTAACGATGGAATCAATAAAACTGCAAATGAAGCAGTTGCAATTCCTAGAGCATGAATTTGTTCCAAGTAATTTTTGATGATATTCGCATTGAAGGCATACATAGTAGAGGCAATTACAGGCAAAATCCCGTACCAATAATTTTGATCAGGATTGTGCTTTGCACCAAGCAAAATCAAGGCTACAGAACCTATTAAACCAATAACAACACCTAAAAATTGCTTTTTGACAAACATTCCTCCAAAAAAAAGAATTCCTACAACAAAGGCAATTAATGGCACCAAAGAATTGAGAATAGCAGCAACTCCTGAATGTATCTCAGTTTCGGCATAAGCAAACAAAAAAGTAGGAAATAAAGAACCTAAAAACCCTGAGATAGTAATCCATTTCCATTCGTGCCGCTTAATTGCTTTCAATTTTTTAAACCCAATAATCAGCAAAAAAACAGATGCTAAAAGGGTTCGGAATGCACCGAGTTGAATTGGGTTTAATCCAACTAAGCCTTTTTTAATAAGCATAAATGAGCTCCCCCATAAAAGTGAAAGTATGATAAGGTAACCCCATTTCAATTGCTGGTTGCTCACAATAATTTTTCGGCAAAAGTCAAGATAAAAAACAAGTTTTATGTTAAGAATACCTGAAAAATGAGCAACAAAAAACCACCTCATTTACGAGGTGGTTTTTAAGCTAATTTTTGAGGACAACTCAAATGGACGAATTTCATTTTATAAAATTAAGTACACTTTCAAGCTTATCCTATACCCTTTAAGGGGTATTTTTTATTACTAAAAACCTTAAGCTTCTACAACTTCTTTTACAATTGTAGCAAGATGAGCTATTTGGTCATCCTCTAATTCAGTATGCATTGGTAAAGAAAATACTTCATCTACCAACCTATTAGTTACCTGAAAGTTTTCTTCTTTGTAACGTTCATCTTTGTAAGCCTTTTGTAAATGTAATGGAATCGGGTAATAAATACCGAAAGGCAAACCTTCTTCTTGGAATCGTTTTGCAAGCTCGTCTCGCTTTCCATTAGTTATTCGAAGCGTATATTGGTGGAATACATGACAATCGCAAGTAGCACAAAAACCGCAAGATTTGTCACAATCTTGGTTATTTTTAGCCGTCGGAGTGATTATCGACGGGCAATCTTCAAAAGCTTTCGAATATTTTCTTGCTGCCTCTTGTCGTGCCTGATTATACGCATCTAAATGAGGCAATTTTGCTCTCAAAATAGTTGCTTGAATACTGTCCAAACGAGAATTTACTCCAACTACGTCGTGATGGTATCGTACATACATCCCGTGATTGACAATTCCTCTAATGGTATGCGCTAATTGATCATTATTGGTAAAAATAGCTCCCCCATCTCCATAACACCCAAGGTTTTTGGAAGGGAAAAATGAGGTAGCTCCTACATCGCCAATAGTACCTGCTTTTTGATTTTTTCCGTCTGTAAAAGTGTAGTTTGCTCCAATGGCTTGCGCATTATCTTCGATAACATATAGATTATGTTCCTTAGCTAGTTGCATAATTGACTCCATATCGGCTACATGACCAAATAAATGAACCGGGACAATTGCTTTGGTTTTTGGAGTAATTGCTTTTTTGATATTCTCTATGTCTATATTGTAAGAAACTGGATCTACATCTACCAAAACAGGAGTTAGTTGCAAAAGAGCAATAACTTCTACAGTTGCGGCGAATGTAAAATCAGCGGTAATCACTTCATCTCCCGGCTTTAAGCCTAATCCCATCATAGCAATTTGCAGTGCATCTGTTCCATTGGCGCAAGGAATTACATGCTTAACACCTAAGTAATCTTCCATTTCTTTTTGGAAAGCATGTACTTCGGGACCATTGATAAAAGCACCTGATTCGATAACTTCTAAGACGGATGAGTCTACTTGTGTTTTTATTTTTTCGTATTTACTTTTTACGTCAACCATCTGAATTTTCTTCATTCTTTCTACTTTAAAACTCGTATAGTTACAAATGTACATCTAAATTAAAGAATCTCAAATGAAAGCAATTGGATATTTAGAAAAGTTGGCTTTTGTCATGTTTTGAAATAAAGTCCTAAGAGATTCATTTACTAGTTCTGATAAAATGTTTTGAATCCAGCTGTCTAAAATAATAGCCTTAATTATTTAACACACATTTAACTTATTAAGGCTTTTTTTTCTTGCCTAAACTATTTTGACCCTTTACATTTGTCCCATCCATTCACTACAAGTGTTTTGGTTTATAAAGAAGAAGCGAGAGACGGGCTCTATGACCTTCGGCAACCTCTGCAAAACGGAAAGGTGCTAATTCCCGCCCAAGTTGGGACATATAAATTAAAAACAAGAATAATGAGTTTATTTTCGACTTTTCAGCATTATCAAGAGCAAGCAACAAAGCTTTCTGCTCTGAATTTCTTAGTTATATCTTCTGAAGCTATTCTAGCTATGATGATGTCTATGTACATGCGTATGCGCATGCAGTAGGCTCACTATACTTACGTTTCAACTCGTACAAGCCTACTGAAAACAGTAGGCTTTTTTTATTGTATTTAATTCTAAAACTTTTATATCATGTCACATTCATTAAAATTTGAAACCCTTCAATTACACGCAGGTAGTCAAGCAGAAAACACCGGAGCTGTAGCTACCCCAATTTACCAAACCTCTTCCTATGCCTTCAAAGATTCGGCGCATGCCAAGCGATTGTTCGGATTGGAAGAATTTGGAAACATCTACACCCGCATCATGAATCCAACAACAGATGTGTTTGAACAACGCATAGCAGCCCTCGAAGGAGGCGTTGCAGCTGTGGCTACTTCATCAGGACAAGCCGCCCAATTTTTGGCAATTTCTACACTATTAAGCGCTGGCGAAAATTTTGTGACCTCAGGAAATCTGTATGGAGGTACGCATACACAATTCAAACATTCTTTTGATCGCGTTGGTATTGATGCCCGCTTTGCCACAGAACTTTCTGCGGAAGCTTTTGAACAATTAATCGACGACAAGACCAAAGCCATTTATGTAGAAAGTATCGGTAACCCA
>SKIG01000234.1 GCA_007116535.1 Psychroflexus sp. | reverse complement strand
ATTCAGTTGCCTATTGAACGTCTTGTAGTCACTTCAACTACGCATATTCCTTCGCTAATTAGTTTGGATTTACTCGACAAGTGGGTCGGTTTTCCTGGTTTAGATTATGTTTCTTCTAAAGAAGCAAGAGAACGAATAAATAACAAGCAAGTCAAAGAAATTGGAAAAAATGAAGGCTTAAACACAGAAGTCATCCTGTCAATTCAACCACAATTAATTATTGGTTTTGCAGTTGAAGGGAGCAACAAAAGCTTGAATAATCTTGAAAAAGCAGGTATTCCAACACTTTATAATAGCGATTGGTTAGAAAAACATCCCCTAGGAAAAGCCGAATGGATCAAAGTTTTTGGCTTACTTGGCGGGAAACAGCAAGAAGCCTTCGAAGAATTTGAAAAAATTGCTACTACTTATGAGGAAGCAAAAAAAATAGCATCTAAAGCAAAAAATAAAACAAAAGTAATATCAGGAGCTATGCACCAAGATGTATGGTACCTTCCTCATGGCGACTCATGGCAAGGAGTCCTTCTGAAGGATGCTAATACTGAGTACATTTATGCTTCCAGTTCAGGAAGCGGAAGTATTGCTTCTTCCTTCGAAAAGGTCTTAGAGTTGGGAAAAGATGCTGAATTTTGGATTTCACCTGCACAATTCAAGTCTTACAAAGATTTGGAAAGTAGCAATAGGCATTACACAAATTTTTATGCTTTTCAACAGAAAAATATCTTTGGAATTGCACACCAAACAGGCGAAACAGGCGGTGTTTTATACTATGAACTTGCCCCAAACCGACCTGATTTAGTATTGAAAGATTTGGTCAAAATACTTCACCCTGAAGTGGACTTAGCGCATGAGCTTTTCTTTTTTAAAGCCTTAGAATAAGTGAAAAAAACACTTCCATACCTCCTATTGAGCTTACTACTTGTGGTAAGTTTTGTTACAAACATAAGTTTGGGCTCTGTGTCGATTCCGCTTAAGGATGTATTGTTGCAATTGGTGGCAATTTCATCTGAAGTAGAACATTTCAATTACATCATTACCAACTATCGCTTACCAAAGGCAATTACTGCAATTTTAGTAGGCAGCGGATTAGGAATTAGTGGATTGTTGATGCAAACACTGTTTAGGAATCCACTTGCAGGACCCTATGTTTTAGGACTTAGTAGTGGCGCAAGTTTAGGGGTTGCTCTACTTATTTTGGGAGCTGGAATGTTTACCTCTGTTTTGGGTGGAATGATTTATTCAAGTTGGGCAACAGTTATAGCCGCCTCCTTAGGCAGTTTCTTGGTTTTGTTGCTAGTAATGTTGATGGCAAACAAAGTAAAAGACACCATGTCTTTATTGATTATCGGGTTGATGTTAGCGAGTCTAACTAGCGCTGTAGTTGGTATTTTGGCTTACTTTAGCCCTGCTAGCAACTTACAAACCTATGTGTTTTGGTCCTTTGGAAGCCTTGGCAACCTTCAGTGGAATGAAGTGGGAATACTTATGGCTTCTTTATTTGCAGGAGGTCTGATTGCTTTGGCTTGTCTCAAAAATATGAATGCACTCTTGCTTGGTGAAAAATATGCTGCAAGCTTAGGTGTAAACATCGAAAAAAACAGAAAACTGATTATTTTAGCCACTAGCCTACTTGCAGGAAGCATTACTGCTTTTGCAGGGCCCATTGCCTTTATAGGTCTTGCAGTTCCTCATATTGTTCGACAATTTTTCAAGACCAACAATCACTTTGTGTTGTTCCCTTGCGTTATTTTATCGGGGGCAATTCTTATGCTTATATGCGATATTGTCGCGCAACTTCCAGGCTATGACTTTACCTTGCCTATCAATGCAATTACTTCGGTGTTTGGTGCGCCTTTGGTAATTTGGCTATTGGTGAGAAAGAAAAAAATGTATTTTTAAATCATGACAAAGGCAACAAAATATTTACTTAACACACAAGAATTAAGCATTGGTTACCAAGGCAAAAATTTAGTCGAAGTCGTTGCTAAAAATATCCATATTCAGTTTCAAGAAGGGGAATTAATTGCAGTTATTGGAGTGAATGGCTCGGGAAAATCTACTTTAATAAAAAGTTTAAGCAAAATTATTCAACCTATTAAAGGAGAAGTTTTTATAGAAAACATAAACATCAACGAATTAAATGAAAAACAGCTATCCAATTTAATTAGTTTAGTACTCACCAAGCAACCTATTTCAAAGCAATTAAAAGTACATGAGTTAATCGCCTTAGGAAGACATCCTTACACCAATTGGATTGGCATGCTTACTCAAGAAGACAAGCGAATGATTCAAAAAGCCATTCAGCAAGTAGGTATTTCAGAATTAAAAAACAAATCTTGTGATGAACTAAGTGATGGTCAATTTCAAAAAGTGTTAATTGCACGCGCACTTGCTCAAGACACTCCATTAATAATTCTCGATGAACCCACTACGCATTTGGACATGTATCACAAAGCGCAAGTTTTACATCTTTTAAAAAGTATAGCAGCTTCAACAAAGAAATGCATTGTATTTGCTTCACATGAAATTAATTTAGCTTTAAAAATGTGTCACCAAATAGTGCTTGTTCACGAGGGGAAAATAATTCAAGGTAGTCCCGAAGAACTTGTTCAACAGAAAGTCTTGCACCAGCTCTTTCCTGAAAATTTGATTTATTTTGATGAAACAAGCAAGAGTTTTAGTGTACGGGTATAATTGATTTTCAATTAGTAAGACTTTGGCTTGTTTTTTGAAACATATCTTTAAAATTTAGCACAATGACTCATTATTCTTTACCAAAAAGCATACTCAGCATTTTTTTAATGTTTTTCTCGTTGTCTATTTTAGGACAAGATTTCAGTGGAAAAATTACTTATTCATTCGAGTATCGACCTAAAGATACTTCTACCAAAGTAAAAGACTTGGTGGTAGATATGCCCACAGATTCAGTAGTTTACAATATAAAAAATGGGCATTATCAATCCCAACGTTATTTTGAAGGGAAGTGTATTGAGTTTTACACCTATAGTAATTAAACAAAAAAAATGTATTACACAACAGAAGATAGAGACTATTTCATCTACTTCTTTCCACATGATCAACGATATTCTTCGCCCATTCTCACCGAAAAACAAAAGGATGAAAAACAAATCTTAGGCTATACAACTTCACTTGTAACCACCATAGTTGATGGAATGGAAATGCTAAATTTTTATTCCCCTGAAATCCGTGTTGAACCCGCAAGTTTTGAAGGACATGCTTTTGGCGGATGGTATGAATTATTGAAGAGAAACAATGGCGCGATTCCTTTAAAAACAGCCACTAATTACTATGATCACTATGAGGTTAAAACAGCTACAAAAATTGAATTTTTTGATTTAGACGATACTTTTTTTGATGTTCCTGAAAGTCAAGAAATTGTGGCTTCAAGAGAAAGTTTAGATGAATTGGCGCATGCAGAAGAACCGACTCCTGAAACCTATTACTGCTACATGTCTAAAATTGAAGAAATTGCTGATAAAATGATTCAAGGGAAAAACTATAATTATGTATTGCGAATGGTTATAGATACCGATGGAAGTGTATCTCATATTAAAGCAATTAATTCAGATTACCTCGGCTTTGATAAGGTTGCAGAAAAAATTGTCGAAGAGTGTAATTTAGAGTTTCATCCTGGAAAAATAAATGATTTACCTCAAAGGGCAGAAATATTTTTTCCATTAGGATTATAATTTTAGTAGATTTGTTAAAACTTAATAAAATGAAAAAATACTTACTATTGCTACTTTCAATTGGATTTTTTGCTTGTTCCTCAGATGATGATTCTTCGTCAAATGGAAATGGAGGTCAAGAACCCAATCAAAAAAATTATTTTCCACTTGTTGAAGGAAATGAGTGGGATTATACTAACATGGTTTCTTCTTCTGAAGACGGGAATAATGAAACCATAGAAAAATTAAGTGTCGAAGAAGAACTACAAACTGAAAGTGGAAGTCGTTTTCGTTTAAGCTCTACCTCAGACGATGCCAACTTTTCAATTACAGGAATTTTATCCAACGGTATTATTTATAAAGAAAACTCAAAGCTACTTCTTACAGGTGGTTTCGACTTAGATTTAGAAGACATTGAAGCTTTTCCTGACTTTGGAATTGACTTTGAGGACTTGGTTATTTTTGATGCTGATGCAAATTTAGGAAGTATCATTTTTAATGATGAAAGAGATGTTACTTTACCTGAATTCAATAACATTACGCTATCTATTGATATACAAATTCAATCTACAAGTTTGGGTAGTATGGATTCTATGGAAGTAGATGGAACAACTTACGAAGATGTTATAAGCTCTTCATTTGTTGTAACTATTGAGGGAACAGCTAGCGTTGTTGTACCTCCTATCCCATTTCCGATAAGCCTAAATATTATAGAAAAACAAGACTTTGTGTCGAGTGTCAACTTTTTTGCTAATGAAGTTGGATTAATTCAGAGTGAAACAGATATTAATCTTGAATTTGCAGATTTTGGCGATCAACTTCCTGTCGAATTACCAGACATCACTGCAAGTATTTTACAGCAACTTACTACTTTTAATGTCACTTTAGAATAAAAGTATAAACTCTATAACAAAAAACATTAAAAAACCCCTGCTTTAGCAGGGGTTTTCAACAAATCAAAAATTTACAAGGCTAAGTATACTTTGCATATAAAAGCCAATGTAAATATCATTAATAATT
>SKIG01000203.1 GCA_007116535.1 Psychroflexus sp. | reverse complement strand
TTACCCCTTTCACAAACTCCTTTTTCAAGCTTTTTTGAGCAAGTAATTCAGCTTCAACTCAATGCTAAAGAAACTTGGTTTGTAAAAGATATACTTGATTTACTAAGTCATGTGGTGGTCAACTACCTTTTCCCTGTTGAAGCAAAAACACTGAAAGAGCAACTTACTAAAGATAAAGTTTTCTTTCTAACCACTGATGAGGTACTTCAAAAAACAACAGCTGAGTCCACCTTCAAAACTTTTTTAGGAAAGCTACTTTCTACTGAAAATCAAAATTCGGAAGTGCTTCTTCTTCACTTTAGTTGGGCAATGGAGCAAGTAAAAGCTCAACCGAAGCAAGTTGCTTTGTTCAATGAATACGCATTTCATTTTCAGGAGTTTTTCAAAAGATTACTAGCGCAATTACAACGGCAAAATAAAGCGAAAGAGCTAAGTTTGGGGATTTTCTTACAAATTTATAGAGATAGTATTTCCTTGGAAAATCTTGATTTCGAAGGCATGCCCTTTGAAGGATTGCAAATTATGGGGATGCTCGAAACAAGGTTGTTGGACTACAAATACATTGTGATGACTTCGGTAAACGAAGGCGTTCTTCCCTCCGGGAAAAATGTGAATTCCTACATTCCTTTCGATTTAAAAATTGCTTATGGCTTGCCCACTTACCGAGAAAAAGACAGTGTATATGCCTACCACTTTTTTAGGTTGCTTCAACGTGCTGAACAAGCTTACTTTATTTACAACAATGACGCAAGTGGTTTAGACAAAGCCGAAGCGAGTCGTTTTTTACTTCAACTAAAAACCTACCTGCCCGAAAAACACGAATTGCAGGAACATAGTTGGACTTCGCCTACCCCAATTCTCGCTCAGGAAGCTTTGGTCATCGAAAAGACGCCGGAAATTATCGCTCAAATCAAGCAGCTATTCAGCAGTGGGATTTCACCATCAGCCTTACTTACTTATATCCGAAATCCAATTGATTTCTACAAACAATACGTGCATGGAGTTCGTGAAGCAGATGCTTTTGAAGAGGAAATTTCTTACCGCTCCTACGGAAATGCAATCCACTTGACTTTAGAAAAATTATACAAAAAATACCTTGATAAAGAAGTAGATATTGCCGCAATTCAACAAATGAAAAAAGAATATCCCGAACATCTTCAACAGGCTTTTGTCGAAGAATTTAGTGCGCAAGGTTTGGGGTATGGAAGCAACCTGATTAGCACAAAAGTAGCTTCTCAGCAGATTCTTCGCTTTTTGAATAGTGAAGAAGAATTTTTGATGCATCACTCCTTAGCAATATTTTCTTTAGAAGCTAAACAACTAAAGGAATTTAAGCATCCTGAGATAGATTTTCCTGTAACTATTCGAGGTACAGCCGATCGTATTGACAAAGTAGATGACCAAATCCTTCGAATAATCGATTACAAAACAGGAAAAGTCGAACAGCGAGAACTAAATTTAAGTGCCGATTTCACCTCACTAACCGGGGACATTAAATATGGAAAAGCATTTCAGGTATTGGTCTATGCTTTGTTTTTTGAAGATGAAATCAATAAAGGAAAATTGCTTCAGTCGGGAATTCTTTCATTTAAAAATTTAAAAGATTATTATCTTTGGCTCACTATTGAAAAAAACAATACTATCAGCAAAGAAATTTTAGCTTCATTTAAAGACGAATTAGCTTCTTTGTTGAACGAAATTGCAGATATTAATCATCCATTTGAAGAAAAAACCACTTAACTATGCGTTGGAATAATCATTCAGCAACTTCACCTGAACAAGAAAAACACTTACAAGAAGTGTTGGGCGTCGATCCTACCATTGCGCGTTTACTTTTGCAAAGAGGTATTCATAATTTTGAAGAAGCCAAGGTCTTTTTTCGCCCAAAGTTATCCGATTTACATGATCCTTTTTTGATGAAAGACATGTCAAAAGCTGTTAATCGCGTGCTGCAAGCCATCGAAAACAAAGAAAAAATAATGGTTTATGGTGACTATGACGTAGATGGAACTACTAGTGTTGCTTTGGTTTTTGACTATTTGACGAGCTTTTATGAGCCTGTGATTCCCTATGTACCGGATCGCTACGAAGAAGGATATGGTGTTTCATTTTTAGGAATCGACAGAGCAAAAGAAGCCGAATGTAGTCTAATCATAGCTTTGGACTGTGGTATCAAAGCGATTGATAAAGTTGCTTATGCGAAAGAGAAAGGAATTGATTTCATCATTTGCGACCACCATCGACCGGGAGAAGAGGTGCCTAATGCAGTCGCCATCTTGAACCCTAAACAAGATGATTGTCCATATCCTTACAAAGAATTGTGTGGTTGCGGGATTGGCTTTAAATTAATACAAGCCTTACATCAAAAAAGAGAGCTTGATTTTAATGATTTAATCTCAAGTTTGGATTTAGTTGCCACCGCAATCGGTGCCGACATTGTACCAATTACAGGAGAAAACAGGGTTTTGGCACATTATGGATTAGAGCAAATAAACACCAAGAGTCGCCCCGGATTCAAGGCGATTATTGAATTCAATAAAAAAAATTTCCTTGATATTACAGATGTGGTATTTATCATTGGCCCTCGCATCAATGCTGCGGGAAGAATGAAGCATGGGCTTCATGCTGTTGAATTACTCATCGAAAAAAACTATTCCAAAGCGAAAGAAATTGCCTCTTCTATTGAACACTTCAACAAAAACAGAAGAGATACTGACAAGCATATCACCGAAGAAGCCTTACATCAAATTGAAGCTCTTGGCGAACAAAACAACTTCACAAGCGTGGTCTATCAAGAAAATTGGCACAAAGGAGTCATCGGAATTGTTGCTTCACGAATGACGGAGACTTACTACCGACCAACACTTGTATTTACCAAAAGTGGAGATAAGCTTGCTGCTTCGGCACGCTCAGTAAAAGGTTTCGATGTGTATAATGCTTTGGAAGCAAGTGCTGAGTATATCGAGCAGTTTGGAGGTCACATGTATGCAGCAGGACTTACTTTAAAAGAGGAAAACTATGAAACCTTCAAGCAAAAATTTGAAGAGGTAGTAAAAAACAGTATCGACCCTAAGCTACTTGAACCTGAAATTTGTTACGAGGACGAATTGAATTTTTCTCAAATCACACCAAAATTCAATCGGATTTTAAAGCAATTTGCTCCTTTTGGCCCATCGAATATGAGTCCACTATTTTTAGCAAGAAACGTAAAAGACACAGGCTTCGCCAAAACAGTTGGTGGCGACGGAAGTCATCTAAAAGCAACTTTGTTTCAAAAAGCACCTGGCGCTAGGTTTGACACCATTGGTTTTGGCTTAGGTGAAAAATTAGCTTTACTTCAAAAGCAGTCTCCTGTAGATATTATTTTCAGTATCGAAGAAAACGAATGGAACGGAAATCTACGTTTGCAGTTGCGATTAAGAGACATCAAAAAGAGTGAACACAAATAAGGGAATGCCAAAAAATTTGACATCCCCTTTTAAATTTTTTAAAAAACTAAAGTAGCTCCCAACAAGAAATTGATGCCCGCTTGTGGATAAAATCCTGCTCCTTCAATGGTAGTTGTTACTCCTGGTTCCGACCAAGTATCGTCAAACATAAAGAAGTATCCATTTGACTCATATTTTACATTAAACACATTATTGACTAAAGCATTCAAGTAAATAAATTTAAAAAATCCTATGTCTTTCATTTCGTAAACAAAGTTCAAATCGTTGGTAAAAAATGCATCTAACTTAGAAGTTGGGCTGTCGATATTCCCCATGTACTGAGAGCTTACATATTTGGAAAGCAATCCTGCTTGAAATTTATCAGAAGGATGAAACATCAACATATTTGCTGCTACAAAATCAGGAGAAAAGGAAATGTTGGTAGTGCCTAAGTTAACTAACTCACCATTTAATTCTGCAGTAAAATTTCTATTTTTATTTCTTGACCAACTAAAATTTGGACGGGTACTTACCCATTTAGAAAATTTGATATCTGCTTCTACTTCTAAACCTACACGGTAACTTTCTCCCGAAGTTTCTCTAATTGGTGCACCAACATCATCCAATTGTCCGGTAAGCACCATTTGGTCTTTATAGTCCATATAGAAAAGGTTTGTACTAATCTTCACATCAGATTCTACAAAACGCCATCCTAACTCAAAATTGTCTAATCTTTCTGATTTGGTTATCCCTTCTTCAAAGTCAGTTCTTCTTGGTTCACGGTGTGCTCTTCCGTAAGAACCATAAAACTGATTTTCTTCTGATAACTGAAAAGTAGCTCCTGCTTTAGGATTAAAAAATGCAAAATCTTGATCAATAAGTAAATTCTCTAAACTTGAAGTAATTCCCGTTGTTTTATAGTTCACAAATCTTCCTTGCAAATCTCCGTAAAAACTAAACTGATTGTCTATACGATAGGTAGCTTTTGCAAAAATGGTTCCTTCTTGTTTGGTTCCGTTACCATCGTAGTAGCGGTCTCTAATTTCACTAGTACTGGCAAATCTTGCCCAAATTACTTCACCAAAATGGTCATTGGTGTAATAACTATAAAAAGCTCCCATAGTAATATCCCAATCATTGTCTAAATAGTTGACGTTAGTGTTAATTACATAATAGTCGTTATCTAACCAACGACGACGTATCAAGTCTGTTCTGTCGATAGTTTCACCGCCTATTTGTACAGGAGTCAAACCATGAAACTCCATTGAGTTATTTTGCCTATATTGCTCAAAATAGCCTCG
>SKIG01000077.1 GCA_007116535.1 Psychroflexus sp. | reverse complement strand
GTTTTACTTTCGTAACCAATACGCTCAAAAACAAGTTGAAGCCTTGTTCTATTTGATTTGAAATTGAATTTTCCTTCTTCATCAGAAAAGGCATAAAGATTAGAATCTTCAATAGAAGTGATATAAACTTCAGAAATTTTCTCCCCTGTTTCTGCATCGAGTATTTCCCCAGAAAAAATATTTTCCTGTGCTACTAAGTGAGTAACATTGATAAGAAATAATAGTAAAAAAAACAAGCGTTTCAATTTCATAATCAATTATTAGCGATATCTAGATGTATTTTTTTAATTATTGTAACTTATTTTTAGACTTGTCTAAAAATATAATTATGCAAATAAAAAACTTTAATTTCACAAACGCTAACTTATTTAGAAATAATTTAACCGCCGATATTCATGTTTTTTTAAGTATTCTTGTTTTGGCGGTTAACCCCGACTTAGAAAAACTTAAATTTGAGATACGAAAATTCTAGTTTTTCTTAGTCGATTCAAAACATGAGTGCATTATAAATGAATTTTACGGGTTAAGTAATTTCTTACACCTTAGGCATAGGCCACTTATCGACCATAGAAAGATGATTGTTTTTCCAAAATTTCACTTCGACATCGGTGAGTAAGCAATCTTCAAGGTCTTGCCTTACTTTTTGTTCGTTCATTTGGATACCAATAAACACCAATTCGACCTTTCTGTCGCCAAAGTCTTTGTCCCAATTTTCTTCAATCATGGCTTGATTTTCTACGAAAGCCATATAATCGAACCGCTCACTTGCAGGCATAGAAGCCCACCAAACTCCTGCGCCCTCCGCCTTGCATGAACCTCCTGCGGAGCTCCATACAATGGCTTGTTTAGGACGAGAGGCTAACCAAAATAATCCTTTGCTACGAATAATATTTTGCGGAAAACTTCCGTTGATGTAATTTAAAAATCGCTCAGGATGAAAAGGCTTTTTAGAGCGAAACACAAATGAGCTAATACCGTATTCTTCTGTTTCAGGAATGTGTTCCTTTTCTAATTCTTTGATCCATCCGGCGGAATTTTCTGCTTCTTCATAGTCAAACAATCCTGTGTTGACTACTTCACTTAAACTAACCGATGAATTTTTAGTTGGGATAATTTTTACTCCTGGATTAAGGCGCTGAATCATTCCATAGACAAGTTTTAATTGATTTTCATCTACTAAATCTACCTTGTTGAGAAGAATTACATTGGCAAACTCAATTTGGTCGGTAAGTAAGTTGACAATAGTTCGGTGGTCTCCTTCTATATCTGTCAAATCTCTTGTGCTTAGCATATCTTGACTAGAAAAGTCTTTGATGAAATTAAACGCATCTACCACAGTAACCATTGTATCAATATAACTAAAACGACTCAAATCTATATTGCCATCTTCACTTTCGAAAGTGAAGGTTTGTGCTACGGGAATTGGCTCGGAAATACCTGTACTTTCAATAAGTAGGTAATCAAATCTATTTTCTTTAGCCAAACGTTCTACTTCTACCACCAAATCCTCTCGCAGGGTGCAACAAATACATCCGTTGCTCATTTCGACTAACTTTTCTTCGGTACGAGAAAGCGTGTTTTCACTTTTTACCAAATCTGCGTCTATATTCACTTCACTCATATCATTCACAATCACGGCTACTTTTAGACCTTCTTTGTTATGTAGAATATGGTTGAGTAATGTAGTTTTTCCCGCGCCTAAAAATCCACTAAGGACGGTAACAGGTAATTTACGCATAGCAATAATTTTTAAATGCAACTAAGTTGCAAATATAGCACTATTTAATATGTTTATTTCTTATAGACACTAAGTTTTTTTTTAATTCTAATAGAATTTTAATTTTTTTAAAATCAGAAAATTGACTCGCTAAATTCAACCAAAAAGCTTAGCTTCACATTGGCTGCTAGGCTAAGCTTTTGAAAATTTCATTTGTATAAATACTAGTCTCGTTCTAAATTAATTTTAAGTCCTTATCTCTTCTTAAACAAACCACGCTTTGGATATATTGACAAGCTAGCTCCAAAATTAACATCCTTAAAACTTTCATTGGTAAAAGAGCGTTCGCCCTGTTGGTTTTCAGCTAGAGTTATAAAAGATGTCCTAATCACTGACCAAGCAGTTATATCTGCAAATACTTTGAACCTGAAAAGTGCAGTATTTGTATTCCAATCAAGACCAACACTTGGAGATATAAATCCCTCAAATAAGAAATTACGACCATATTCTAAGGATGCTTCTACATCACTAAAGGAATACTCGAAAAACTGTGAATCAGTCTGCATAGTAAATAGTTTTACACCAAAACCTGCATTCCAACTTAGGTTACTATTAATGGGTTGGATATAGTCAAAATAATGAGACAATCCAACTCCATGCAAAGGTGCTAATGACTGATTTATTCTGTACTCGTTTGATGTACCTGTTTCAGCTGTTGTTAAATCAAACCTGTACCTGCTATTAAGCCTTAGGTATTCCAAGGCAAAACTTTGGGTGTATTTTTCTCTATTTTTATAATGCCAATTCAGTCCAAGTGATACTAAATTAGAGCCACTAATAGACGAATTATTAAAATTTGTTGCAGTTCTATTTCTTCTTATTTCATTCCAACGCATTCCATAGCTTATACCAAGTTTACTATAAGTCTCGTAAATACTTTGTTCCTTAGAAAATTGCCTTTTTTGTTGCTCTGCGAGTTTGTAGGAAGTTGGTTTTTTAGCGAATAAATTTTTGCTCGGGTGCAAAGCTAATGTAAACCCAACATAATTACCTGTTCGCTCTTTTCGCGCCGTAGTAGATTCTAAGGTCTCTAAATTAGTATTGGTAATAATCAAGTTTTCGCGAGGTACAGAAAAATTGTGATGATAATTTAGCAAGAATCTATAGAGCATTCTATAGGACTTTAGGTTGACACCCAATTCTAAATTGCCACCAAAATAAATATCATTACTTGATTTATAAATATATTCTGTAGTACGTCTAATATTAGCCATTTCACTGATATTGGTTGTATCAAGATAACCTGAATACCAATGCGTTAATTCTCCTCCAAAGCCTACAAAATAATCCACTTTGGGTGTTGACTTTAAATAATACTCGGCTGTAAAATTGAACTTTAAATCATAGAAAAAAATTTCAGTTATAGAATAATAAAAGTCAGAAGGCGGAGGATTCTCATACATAGTTCTTGGCACAAAAAACTCATCTGTTAGATCAAAATACCTAAATTTTGCCCCAAGCCGAATATTCCATTTCTCATTATTCCACACATTTGCGGTCAATCCTATATTAGCCGTTACGGTGCGATAAAACGAAATATCTACACCAAAATCCACGCTTTCGTTATTTACAATAGTTCTATCGGTCCCAAAAGTAATTCCTATACGCGTATAGTCTTTTAAGGTATAAGAGGGATAAACAATGCTGTCTTGTGACTGGGCAAATAAATTATACCCCATGTTCAAGAACATGAGGCATAATATAAAGATTATATTACTTGAATTTTGCATTAAAATTATGGATTAAATGTCATGTCTGAAACTGGAATAAAAAACTCATGTCCTGCCACCCAATTCCAAGTAGCTAAAGTATGGACTCCGTCTTGATATCTCCATCTTTCGACATCGTAGCTTCTATTTAGATTAAATACATACTTTCTTGTTTTCCTTCTTTTCTTCGAGTTTTTTTCATCTTCTTCTATAAAATATTCCAAAGGACAGTCAGGTGTTGTATATCCAGTTATTGTTGTTCCCACCTCAAAACCTGCATGCATACGCATTCTCTTTCTCGACCATCCAGAACTTGTCCACGTATATGATCTTATCTTATGTCTTAACCTGTACCTGGCAACATTGTCATTTATTCTCCAAGAAACACGAGCAGCTGTATTATGATTTAGCTCTACAAAAATACCTGCTCTTACTCTTGTATAGCATTCTCCTTGTGAGGACTGAGCGGGAATTACATCTTCAATAACTTCTACAAAGGGTCTATAATCTGATGCAACATCATTAGGATTAGCCCCATTATTCAACTCGGTAAGTATATCTGTCAAATCATTCGTAGTTAAATCTATTATGATAATTCCATCGTCATAATATTTATATAGATTTCTGTCAATTATGACCTCCCCTTGTTCGTTTAACAATGTGCTTTCATACTCATCATCTAAGTTAAACCAAACTTCTTCTGGAGACCCTGACAAATCAGTTTGATAAGGTTGCTGAGACAGCCAATCATTTTGCATATTATGAAGCATCTTCCTTAAAGAGCAAAAACCAAGTGAATTTTCGAAATCCTCTAAAGGTTCAAATTCATTAAACCCTGATTGTTGTTCCATCTGAAAAAAATCGTCGTCATCTAAATAATCATACTGGGCTACGAAAGCATCTTCATGTAAATCTACCAAGTCTTCCAAATCATCCATTACTTGCGTGTAGTGGTCTGCATCTTGAAAAACGAGCATATTTCTCGAACAATTTTGAGAAACACCATTATCTATAAATATGGATTCAACACCCATATTTGTTGGGTTTTGACTTTTAGTGTTTATATCTTCTGAGTTAATTTCTTGAAAATCTAACTCGTCTGTACATGAGACTGCTATTAGTGCAAAGAATGCGAATAAAATTTTATAATATTTCATTTTTAATGTTTTTGTGTTAATAAATTATTTGTCTAAAACTTAAAAATAAAATTAGGTAAATTCATTCTTTGCAAGCAAAAACTTAAACTTTGTAAACAGCGCATAACAATTGCTGTAAGCGTGTAAGCGTGTAAGCG
>SKIG01000003.1 GCA_007116535.1 Psychroflexus sp. | reverse complement strand
TTCAATAAGTCTTGGGATTAAAAAGCATAATTTTACATTTCCTGAGATTGTCGAAGAAGGTCTTTCAATTGAAAAATTCTATCATCCTTCACTTACCCAACCAATAAAGAATAACTTTCAGACAAGAAAAAATGTAATTGTACTTAATGGACCAAATATGTCGGGAAAGTCAACTTTATTAAAAGCAATTTCAATTTGTGTTTACTTAGGGAATTTAGGTATAGCTATTCCTTCAGAACAGGCTCGTATTCCGATTTTTGATTACTTTAGTTTTGCTTTAAACAAAAAAGACGATTTGTTAGGAGGATATAGCCATTTTATGAAGGAAATTCAAACAGTAAAGGAAGTGATTATTGCAGCTAATAAGTCAAAAAAATGTTTTGCTGTTTTTGATGAAATGTTTAGTGCAACAAATCCTAACGATGCCGCAAAAATATCTATCAAAACAGTCAATGGGTTAACTAAGTTCAAGAGGTCGCTTTTTTTTGTATCTACCCACTTGCAAGAAATTAAAAGTGAGTTAAATCAAACTGTTGGTAGCTTTTACATGGATTGTGACATTCAAAATTCGACCCCTAGTTTTACTTTTAAAATGCGTGAAGGATGGTCTTCTATCCAAATAGGTCAGAAAATATTTCAGCAAGAAGGTTTAGAGGATTTACTTGAGTAGTTGAAAAAATTAATTACAATCGACACAAAATAAGTAGCAATAAAAAAATATAGCAACCAAATATCAAATCAGTTATGGAATTTCACTATTTTAAATCAAGCTCAATGAATCAAGCAAGGTGAAGTTTACTCTTTCTTCATTTTATTTTTATACAACTGCATAAACGTCAATGTTAGCACAACTGAGGTAGCAAATCCCATTAATAAAACGATAAAAGAGAACACGCCAACACCAATGTCATAACTAGCTGCATAGTCGGGGGCTAATTTCTGTAAAAAGTTAGCGTCTATTTCTGAAGCATATGCAGCCATAAATATAGTGAAAAAGATAGAGGCAATAAAACCTGTGACTAATCCTGTAGTGAAACCTTTAGTGTAATTATAATCTTCTCCTAATTCAATTCTTCTATAGCGAATTGCTTCAAAAATGGCAAATCCTGTAATAACTCCGTTGAATAAACTGAAAAATGGATTAGTGTGCAAATCAACTAAGGATAAAACTAGAAAATAAGCAATTAGAGAAGCAGTTAATGCAATTGCGAAACGTATAGGTAATGTAAAATAGTGCATAATTTGTCGTTTTGACATAAAATTAATAATAAAGCAGATGTATTGTTTTAATAAGTTGTTAATTATTTAATATGTAATTATTTTAAATAAAAATCATGCAGTTAAAACAAAAAAAACAAGCATATTTGTAACGTTTTAATAATTAAATAGACCAATAGAGTATCATCTAAAAATCAAAAACAAAATGACAAAAAAAATTAGTTTATTGACTTTGTTTGCCCTACTTGTTATGAGTATTCAGGCGCAACAAGTTGAGTTTGAGTTGTACACTTTAGACAATGGCTTGGATGTAATTTTGCACCAAGATAATTCAGCTCCAGTTGTAACCGTTGGAGTCAATTATCACGTAGGAGCCAAAGACGAAGTTGAAGGTAGAACAGGTTTTGCTCATTTCTTTGAGCATTTACTTTTCGAAGGAACAGAAAACATCGAACGGGGAGAATGGTTTGATATCGTTTCTGCAAACGGAGGGCAAAACAATGCGTTCACTACTTATGATAATACCTTTTACTACGAAGTTTTTCCTTCTAACAACCTTGAGTTAGGATTGTGGATGGAATCAGAGCGTATGCTTCACCCGGTAATCAACCAAATTGGTGTAGATACGCAAAATGAAGTTGTAAAAGAAGAAAAGAGAACACGTGTAGATAATGCACCTTACGGAAAAATTCTTTACTCTACAGGAATTCATCCATATATGTTCCAAAAACATCCTTACAAAGGGTCAGTAATTGGAGAGATGGAAGACCTAGATGCGGCAGAACTAGATGAATTCAAAGATTTCTTCAAAAAATTCTACGGTCCAAACAATGCAACGCTTGTAATTGCAGGAGATATTGATGTAGAAAAGACTAAAAAAATGGTGGAAATGTACTTCGGTGAAGTACCTCGTGGCCCTGAAGTTTCAAGAGTGAAAATCGAAGAAGAGCCAATCACAGAAACGATTGTTGCAACGGAATATGATGACAATATTCAAATTCCTGCTAAAATTTTTGTGTACAGAACACCAGGTGTTGCAGAAAGAGATTCTTATGTATTGAATATGATTTCTTCAATTTTAACAGATGGAAGAAGCTCAAGACTGTACAAACGTATGGTTGATGATGAAAAAATTGCACTTCAAGCACTTGCATTCAATAGAGGTTTGGAGCATTACGGAACATATGTCATGGGTGGTTTAGCAATGACAGGAGTAGAACTTTCAACAATTGCAGACGTTATAGATGAGGAAATCGAGCGTCTTAAATCAGAGTTGATTTCTGAAAAAGAATTCCAGAAACTTCAAAATAAGTTCGAAAACAACTTTGTAGCTTCCAATTCAAGCATTCAAGGTATTGCAACTTCGTTAGCAACTTACCATGATATCTATGGAGATGCAAATTTGATTAACAAAGAGATTGAAATTTACAGAAGTATCACAAGAGAAGAAATTAAAGAAGTAGCAAATAAATACCTTAGAAAAGAGGCTCGTTTAGACATGGACTACTTACCAACTCCAAGTGATCAATAAAAACCAATAAAATTGTATACAAAAATGAAATATTTAAGCTTACTTCTTATACTTATCACAGGAAGTGTATTCGCGCAATTAGATCGTTCTCAGATGCCGAAGCCTGGGCCTGCTCCAATCGTTAATCTTGGAGAACCTGAAACTTTTAAATTGAAGAACGGACTGAAAGTTTTAATAGTAGAAAATAATAAACTACCAAGAGTTACCGCTCGTTTGGTAATCGATAACCCCCCTACTATTGAAGAAAAAGCAGGTGTTCAAGCAATGTTATCTTCATTAATGGGAACAGGAACAACCAATATCTCTAAAGACGACTTTAATGAAGAAATTGATTTTTTAGGAGCTAATTTAAACTATGGTTCTTCAAGTGCATTCGGTTCTTCATTATCTAAGTTTTTTCCAAGAGTTGTAGAATTAATGGCTGATGGTCTATTAAATCCAGTTTTTTCTGAAGAGGAATTTGATGCAGAGAAAGCAAAATTAATTGAAGGTATCAAATCAAACGAAAAAAATACACCTGCAATTACAAGCTTAGTAAGTTCTGCTTTAACTTACGGGACAAACCACCCTTACGGACAGTTTGAGACTGTTGAGTCAGTTGAGTCTGTAACTCTAGAAGATGTAAAGAATGAATATGCCGAGCAATTTGTTCCTGAAAGAGCTTATTTAGTAATTGTCGGTGATATTAAGCCAAAGCAGGTTAAAAAGTTAGTCAACAAAAATTTTAAGAAGTGGAAAAAAGCAGAAGCTCCTGCTTTAGATTTACCTACTCCAAAAGATGCTGAATTCATGCAAATCAACTTAGTTGATATGCCTAACTCGGTTCAGAGTGAAGTAACTATGCAGAATTTAGTTGATCTTAAAATGACTGATGAAGATTATTTTGCGGTTTTATTAATGAATGATATACTTGGAGGGAGTTTTGGTAGCTACTTAAATATGAACCTTCGTGAAGACAAAGGTTGGACATATGGAGCTCGTTCAAGTGTTGGCGCAAGCCGTTACGCTTCTCGTTTTAGAGCATCTGCACAAGTTAGAAATGAAGTTACAGATAGTACTGTAGTTGAAATGCTTAAAGAAGTTGACCGCATTAGAAACGAAGCTGTCGATGCTAAAAAGCTTGAGGATGAAAAGAAAAAATATGCAGGTAGATTTACCTTGCGTCTAGAAAACCCTGGAACTGTTGCTAACTATGCGTTAAACATAGAAACAAACAATCTTCCTAAGGATTTCTACGAAACTTACTTACAGAAAATTAATGAAGTTACAGTAGAAGATGTACAGCGAGTAGCTAAAAAGTACATTCGTCCTGAGAACCTTCGTTTTGTTATTGGAGGAAAGGGGTCTGAAGTAGCAAATGCTTTAGAAAATGTAATGTATGATGGAAAACCAATTCCGGTAAAATATTTCAATAAAGTTGCGGAAGAGGTAGAAAAACCAGAATTCAGTAAGCCAATTCCTGCAGGCGTAACCATAGAAACTGTTTATGCAGATTATATAAAAGCTGTCGGAGGAGACAAGGCTAAAGAAGTAAAGAATGTAGTCATGAATGGTAGTGCTTCTATACAAGGACAACAATTATCAGTAAAGTATGTGGCAACAAATGACGGTCAACTTCTTAACACTATCAATATGGGCCCAATGGCTTTAAGTAAAACAGTTGTCAATAAGGGCGTAGCTTACATGGTTGTTCAAGGACAAAAAACTGACTTGGAAGGAGATATGTTGGAAGATATGAAAAAAGCAGCCGTTGTTTTTGGCGAGTTGTCAGTGCCTGAAGGAGCTAAGCTAAAAAGTATCCAAGATGTAGATGGAGTAGATGCATATGTTGTTCAAGTTACTGAAAATGTCAATGAATTTTACGATGTTGCAACAGGTCTTAAGCTAATGACCGAAACTACAGTTGAACAAATGGGACAAAAAATGACTTCAGCAATTAAATATGAAGACTACACTGAGGTAGACGGAGTGAAATTTGCCGCTACTCAAATTCAAGGTCTAGCACCAGGTGTTGAACTTAAAATAGAATATGAGGATATTAAAGTCAACCAAAAGTTAGA
>SKIG01000152.1 GCA_007116535.1 Psychroflexus sp. | reverse complement strand
TGTCTAAGTGAAGAAATAATTCCTTATAACCAACGGTATTCAATGCGTTTAGGTGTTTGTATGGATAAAGTCTCTTTACTTCTTCAAGAAGCCCATTTTCCATCATTAAGTCAACACGTAGGTTGATGCGCTCGTAAACTTTCTCTCTTGGAGCTTCTAATCCAATAAAAATACAATTGAAGTTTCTCTCTTTCTTTTTCTTTCCCAAAAAACTTGAAAAAGCTTTGCCTGAGCTTCGGTAAACTTCTAACGCGCGAATTATCCTATGTGGATTGTCTAATTGAACTTGTTTGTAATAAAACGGGTCGACTTCCTTCAACTCGTTTTGAAGTTTTTCTATGCCATTTTCTTCTAATTCATTTTTTAAATCTTCTCTAACGGATTCTTCAACCTCAGGAAAATCATCCAAACCTTCGGTGATAGCTTTTACATACAAACCGCTTCCTCCAACCACGATAAGCGCATCTTTGGTAACAAATAATTCATTTATTTTTTGAATAGCATCGCGTTCAAAATCTCCTACGCTGTAATTTTCATCAATAGAAATATGTTGAATAAAATGATGTTTTGCAGCAGCTAATTCTTCTTCAGAAGGAACTGCTGTACCAATGTTCATTTCTTTGAAGAATTGCCGAGAATCTGCAGAGATGATTTCTGTTTGTAGTTTTTGCGCTAACTGAATCGCCATCGAAGTCTTTCCAATAGCGGTTGGTCCTAAAACTACAATAAGTGTTTTTTGCTTTTTACTCAAAGTTGGTTTACTTGAAAATTGATGTTAAGCGCGTTTCAATTCAATGAATTTCTCTAAGTCACTGTTTGCTGCATACAAAACAAGCACATCGTTTTCTTCAATAACTGTTTCTGCACTTGCAACTCCTTGTACTTTATTTTCGGTTTTGAGATTACCTAGCAAGCTTTTAGATTCTTCCTTTTTGATAGTAGTCAAAATCAGGATATTGAATTTTCTTTTGAAGTCGATTTCTCGAATTGTTTTGCCAATGTATTTTTCGGGAGTAGTTACTTCAATAATGCTGTGCTCATCATCAAGCTCGAAAGAATCAATGACGTTTTTGATGCACAATTTCTTTGCCCAACGTTCGGCTGTTTCTTCTTCAGGGTGAACGATTTCATCTACCCCGATGGCTTGCAATACTTTTTCGTGCAATGGATTGATGGCACGGCTAATCAATCGCTTAACTTTTAGGTTTTTGAAGAGAGCGGTAGTCATTACATTCGAGCCTTGGTCTTCACCAATGGCAACAATCACCATATCTGTTTCCTTGAGTGGTAAGGATGAAACTGCAACTTCATCTGTAGAATCCATACAAATGGTATGAGAAATTTTCTCTTTAAAAAGTTCTACCTTATTGATGCTGTTATCTATTGCTACTACCTCGTTTCCGCGGCGTGTTAACTTCTCTCCTAAAGAAGAACCAAAATTTCCTAAACCAACAATTATAACTTTCATATGTGAATTGTATTTTCAAAAGTCAACTTGCTTTTAGCTGACAAAAATTGATAAGTTGATAATTAAATTTTTCAACTTTTATTGCAAATATACGGATACGCAACGAATAATATATGTAGAGTTTAATTTTCGGAAATTTAGATTTTGTTAGTTATTAGAACTTGATGTAAAATTAGATTTAAAACAGAGTAAGGATGGTTTTGTTTTTATTGTAAAGATTTTCATAGTACGCAGTAAAAATTGACTCAAAAAACTAGCTTTCGACAACATTCATAACGAATGAATTTTGTAAATTTTTAAAATAACCCCCGAAAGGGGTGACAAAATAATTGAAGCACATGTCTGTTTTACTGATAAGAAAGAATGCACCTTAGCCAAAGTTTGGAACTTTGGCTAAGGTGCATTCTAATGAATAATTTGGGTTTAACTAATTAGATAAAAAAACTTAGTGCAGATAGTTTTTTCTATGTTATCTATGTTGCTCTGCCTCGTAGGCAAACCTGCTTGACTAGCGTATGCAGGTGGGCGGGTATGTGGTTAAAAATAAACACCTTTTTTTGAGTTAGATTTTACATAGTCCTTATTGTATTCTATTTTATGTAAGTTACTCTCTGTCTCGCCGTCACGCACTCAGGTTATGGATTTATAACTAACTATAATATTCCCCCGCATCCAACTTAGAGTCGTATACCTCTAACTTGTAATTTAGTAATTTTTGCATGAATTTATGGTGAGATTTTTCAAGTGCCTTGATTTTTACAAAATAATCATCACGGTAAATAGAATATACATCTGCTTTGCCTTTGTAGATTTTAAGTTTCCAAAAAGGAATAACCAAGGCATAAGTTTCCAAAAGTGAGCGAAAAGAAAGAATAATTCCGTTGGGACGCATTTCAATTCCACAAACATTTCGGTTGTTGTCAAGTACCAATAGATTATGGATGTGCACACTTGTACTGTCGATAATTAGTTTTCCAGAACCTATTCCTTTCATTTTAATTCGCTCCATTAGAGTGAAAGGCTTCCCAACTTCAGCATCGATTTGGGCTTTAATTTTCGGGCGATTGTAAGATACATTTAATAGCATTTTTTCGTTTAAAGATAGCGAATTCTTACTTTAGTTTCTGAAATTGCTTTTATTTTTTAGATTATCTTTGCATTTCCAAAAAAATAGCAAATGTCCATAGAATCTAAAATAAGCGAGAAATTAACTATTTTTCTTTCCGAAACTCACCAAGTTCCTGAACTTTCTTTTGAATTTCAAGCCACCAGAAAAGAGTTTGAAGGCGATATAACCTTGGTTGTTTTTACTTTGTTGAAATTTATCAAAACAAATCCTGTTGCCTTAGGAAATGAAATTGGTGCTTTTTTAGTAGAACATATTGAAGAAGTTAATGATTTCAATGTAGTGAAGGGATTTTTAAATCTTTCTCTATCAGACGCTTACTTTTTAAAAGAACTGAAGTCTATTGTTGAAGCTGCTAATTTTGGTGTTGAAACTTCTTCTACAGAAGGTGTAATGGTAGAATATTCTTCACCAAACACAAACAAACCACTACATTTAGGACACGTTAGAAATAATTTGCTTGGTTTTTCAGTGGCTGAAATTTTGAAGGCAAGCGGAAAAAAAGTGTACAAAACCCAAATCATCAACGATAGGGGAATACATATTTGTAAGTCAATGTTGGCTTGGCAGAAATTTGGTCATGGCGAAACTCCTGAATCTACAGGTTTAAAAGGGGATAAACTTGTAGGAAGTTACTACGTGAAATTTGATGAGGTGTACAAATCTGAAATTGCTGAATTGATAGCTTCAGGAATGGAAGAAAAAGAAGCCAAAGCCAAAGCTCCGTCCTTAGTTGAAGCTCAAGAAATGCTGAGAAAGTGGGAGCAAGGAGATGAAGCAGTCGTTTCTCTTTGGAAGAAAATGAACCAATGGGTGTACGATGGTTTTCAGGAAACCTACGAGCGAATGGGAGTAGACTTTGATAAGAACTATTACGAAAGTGATACCTACCTCCTTGGGAAAGACAACATCAACGAAGGCTTGGCTAAAGGCATATTTTTTCAGAAAGAGGATGGAAGTGTGTGGATTGATTTAACGGAAGATGGCTTAGACGAAAAGCTTGTACTTCGTTCGGATGGAACAGCCGTTTATATGACACAAGATATTGGTACTGCCATTCAACGTGCTATGGATTTTGATGTAAACGGAATGGTTTATACCGTTGGAAATGAGCAAGATTACCACTTTAAGGTGTTGTTTTTAATTTTGAAAAAACTTGGCTACGATTGGGCAGAGCAACTTTATCACCTAAGTTATGGGATGGTAGATTTGCCTTCAGGAAAAATGAAAAGCCGTGAAGGAACCGTGGTTGATGCAGACGATTTGATGGATGAAATGAAGTCAACTGCCAAAGCTATTTCACAAGAATTAGGCAAACTAGATGGACTTTCTGAAGAAGAAAAAGAATCATTATATGAAATCATTGGTCTAGGCGCATTGAAATACTACATCCTCAAAGTCGATCCTAAAAAGAGAATCCTATTCAACCCCGAAGAGTCAGTCGATTTTCAAGGAAACACAGGGCCATTTATTCAATATACCCATGCGCGTATTCAGTCAATTTTGCGCAAAGCACCGAACTTTGATTTGGCGTCTCTAGGAGAATATAATTTTGAATTAAAAGAAAAAGAAGTCATCAAGCAGTTGCAGCAATTTCCTAGCGTGATTCAGCAAGCAGCAAAAAATTACAGTCCTGCTTTGGTATGTAACTATGTCTATGATTTAGTAAAAGAATTCAATTCTTTTTACCAGAATGTTTCTATTTTAGGAGCAGATACAGATACACATATTGGTCTAAGAGTAGCTCTAGCCTCAGAAGTTGCGGGAGTGATTAAAAAAGCTATGGGCCTACTAGGAATTCAAGTGCCTGATAGGATGTAGTTTAGCATCATTCGAATAAAATTATCGTTTACAAATTATATTTATTATATTTGAAATATAAATTAATCCTATGGATATTCAAGCTGAAAAAATACAACTAGCTAAACTTTTGTTAGAAACAGAAAACCTGAATATTATTAAATCTGTAAAAACTATTTTTCAGCAAAACGAGGCATTTGATTTTTGGGATAAACTTTCCCCTGAGCAAAAAAAAGAGATTGAAAAAGCATCAATTGAAATTGAGAAGGGAGAGTTTGTCGATTACGATTCTTTTATGCAAAAGCACAGATAAGTGAAAAGAAAAGTTGTAATTTCAAAAACTGCTCAGAAAAAATTAGAAAAACTTTTTGAATACCTTACAGAAAAGTGGTCTGAAAAAATAAAAAATGAATTCATTCAAAAGCTTGACCACAACATTGAAATAATA
>SKIG01000256.1 GCA_007116535.1 Psychroflexus sp. | reverse complement strand
GGATAAATCCTGTTTCTATTGAATTTTCAATGTGTTGATTTTTTTTAATGAAATTTATTTTTCATTAGTTGAATTATCATATTCCAATACAATTTTTTAAAGCACAGGTCAAAAACTGAAACACGTCAAATCAGTTCTGCCCCAATCCGCCTAAGGCGGAAGACTGATTTTCCTTGATTTCTTTCGTCTGAGGCAAACCGTGAAAAAAATCAAGGAATTTTAGAGTATTTATTTTTTGTAGTGTACTAATATAATTTTTTAAATTTTTAAAATATGTCAAGAAAGATGATTTTTATAGCCCCTATTTTTAAATGGGGGTTAAAAAAATGAAACGATATTGGCTTTAGCCAAATCCGCTCAATTATTCGGAAGGGGGTAAATTAAAGAATAAAGTAAATTTATTCTGTAGCAATAATTTTATTTCTCTCTTCAGGAGTTGGCATGGGGCAATTTTCTTTTTTGCCAAACCATTTGTATCTGTTTCGGGCAATGAAATCATAAATAGCGTTACGAAGGCTTTCGGGGAGGTATAGAAAGATTCCTAAAATAGGCCAAGCGCCTTTTAATTGCTTTGCAATTTCTAATACCGCAGTGGATTTAATGTAATAAGCTGTGCCAAATTCAATTAAAATAATTGAATCTATGTTTGAAGTATCAATACCGCGTTCTTTGGTCATTTGTTGACCTAATTCACTTTGAAGCGAGGCAAAACGAAAGACATCATTTTTATCTCGCTTCATTATAAAACGAACCGAATTATTACAAAAGGTACAGACTCCATCAAACAAAACTAATTGTTTGCCTTCTAATTGTGCTGTATAATCTTTCATGCCACCTTATTTTTTAATTTTTGCTCGTTTCACCAATTCCAATTGCTCTAAGCCAACAGACGTAGTAAATGCTCCGTAGTTTACAATAGCTTTGTTTTTTTTTTTTTTATCGATTGTGCCTACTGCTTTTCCGTCCAACATTCGAACGGAATCGTTTACATACAATGGTTGTTTAGGTTTGTTTTCTTCTTCTTTTTTCTTTGCTTCTTCTTTTTCTTTTTCCTTTTGTTTGCGCGCGCGAATGACTTCAACTTTCTTGGCTAATTCTTGTTTTCCTCGGTGTTCTTCTCTTTTCTTTTTCTGTTGTTCTTTTTTGGATTCCTGAATTCGCTTGGCATTTTCTTTTTCTACCAACTTCATAAACTCCGCAATCAGCTGTTTTTTGTTTTTAGAATTGTAGTATTTTTCACTGATACTATTCAGTTTTTCGCTCAAGTGAATCATTTTTTGATTGCTATCGTACAATTCTTGGTATTTTTCTAACTTCTCTTGAATACGCGCATTGATTTCATCGAATTTTTCTTGCTCTTCTTGCGCTGCCATTTTTTTGCTTGTCAGCTCCTTGGTGGTTTTCTCTAATTTAGAACGCTCCATTTGAAGTTTGGCAATACTTTTGTCAAATCGAATTTTACCACGCTCTACTTTCTTCTTTGAACGGTTGATTAAACTATACGGAATGCCGTTCTTTTGTGCTACTTCAAAAGTGAATGAGCTTCCTGCTTCACCAAGCTTCAACTTAAATAAGGGTTGTAGTGAGTGTGCATCAAACATCATATTGGCATTTATAATTTCTTTATTTTCGTTAGCCATCATTTTTAAATTGGCATAATGAGTTGTGATGATACCGTATGATTTCTTTTCATGGAAAACTTCCAAAAAAGTTTCAGCTAAGGCGCCGCCCAATTCAGGATCTGTTCCTGTTCCAAATTCGTCGATTAAAAATAAGGTACGTTCATCACATTTCTTTAGAAATTGACGCATGTTTTTTAGACGATAACTGTAGGTGCTGAGGTGATTTTCTATACTTTGATTATCGCCAATATCAGTGAGTATTTTGTCGAAAAAACACACGCGGCTATATTCATGAACGGGAATTAGCATCCCTGATTGAAGCATTACCTGCAAAAGTCCAACTGTTTTTAGCGTGATACTTTTTCCTCCCGCATTTGGTCCTGAAATGACTATAATTTGGTTGGATTCATTTAGGGTGATATCCTGTGAATAGGTTTTTTGGTTTTTTCGGTTGTTTTCAATTAGGAGAAGTGGGTGGTAAGCATCCTTCAATTGAAGCTCACGTTCTTTGTTGATATGAGGCAAGATACCTTCGTACAAATGAGCCAATTTTACTTTTGCAGCAATTAAATCAATATAAGTAAGGTAGGTTTGATAATTTTCTAATGTTTGATCAAACGGACGAATACGTTCTGTTAAGGTGTGTAGAATTTTTTTGATTTCGTCGGTTTCATCGTTTAGTAAATTAGTAAATTCAGTGTCGTATCGCTGCGTTTCTTCAGGTTGCACATAGGCAATGCTTCCTGTTTTGGAGTGACCAAGTACGCGTCCCTTCACTTTTCGTCTATGCATTGCAGATACTGCAAGTACACGCACATTTTCTACAATACTTTCTTTGATATCATCTAAAAAACCTTGGTTGTTATAACGCCCAAGTGCTTCATTAAAACTCGAACCAATTTTACTTTTTACAATTTGCAATTGCCTTCTAATTAAGGCTAGTTCGGGTGTGGCATCGTTTTTTATTTCGCCATAACGATCAAATACTTGTTGAATTTGCTCAGTGATATAGTCGGTTGCTTCAACTTTTTGAGCCATTTTAAAAAGTCGTTGGTAGACTTCTTGGTATTTTTTGAAATGCTTGAGTAGGGTATTGGTTGTTTCTGCGATGTGGGCTATTTTTCGAAAGGAACCGACCTCTAGGGTTGAATTTTCAATACTAAGCATGTGAAGTTCTTTGTCTATTTGCTCAAAACCATGGTTTGGAATTCGCACTTCTTGCCAAGCAGAAGATTTGTATTCTTGGGTTTGTAATAACGAAATGTAAGCTTTTTGGTGAGTGTTGTAGGGCTGAAGTACTGCTGCAACTTCTTTGCCTTTGTCTGTAACACACTCTTCAGAAAGTAACATTCTCAGCCTCATAAAATCTAAGTCTTGAAGGGTTTTATTGCTTATATCTATCATTTAATTTTTTCCACAAATGCGAAGCAAAATTACTTAAAATTAGTAGGTGAAAAGTCAAAAAATGAAGCAAATTATGGTATTTTTAATAAGAAAGAAAGATTTTTCTTTAGTTAAATTAGTTTCAATTTAAGTGATTACCTCAACTAGGTAAAACAAACAATAGAAGTAAGTCTAGTTTAACCATATCATCTAAGTAAATAGAATTAATTTCATTTGTGATTTATTTTCCTTAGCTTTAAAATGTTTTTTGTAATTTGTATGCAAGAAAATTAAGCTTTACTAATTTACTTATTTTAAATTATATAGTTTGATTTTATTGACACACCATTTAAGACAGTAACGTAGATATTGAAAAATGACAGCAGAAACAATAATTAAAGAACTTGACTTAAAACAACACCCTGAAGGAGGTTTTTATAGAGAAACGTACAGGTCTAGTGAAAGAATTAAACTTAGTGCCGGTAAAACTAGACACACCGCGACAGCCATTTATTACTTACTAAATGAAGGTGATAAATCTCATTTTCATAGGGTTGGAGCAGATGAAATTTGGTTATTTCATCAGGGTGAGCCATTGGAGATACTGATGATTACCGATGACGGAAATATTGAAACAAAAATTTTAGGTGATCGGCTAGAATTAAATCAAGAACCCCAAATTACAATTCCTGCGAATACATGGTTTGCAGCACACATTAAAGAAAAAAAAGGTTTTACACTAGTAAGTTGTGTTGTAGCACCAGGTTTTGAATTTGATGATTTCGAATTAGCAAACAAACAAAAATTAATGAAGTCGTTTCCAAAAATCAAAAATGAGATAGGGGAGTTTAGTTTGTAAGCAAGAATTTTAAATGAGCAAAAAGTTTAAAAGAAACTATTTTTACAAAATTAATACAAGTTTCTTTTTATTGTAATTCGTAACACTTAAAAATTTTAACACAAAAAAAAAAAATCCCCCATAAGGAAATATTTTTGTTTAGTTTTTTCAAAAATTTTAAACAACAATTTTGAGTGTCATAATTTGATAAAGTGTGTAAGGAGTTACATTTTTAGCTATCATTATTTTCAGCTTAAGCTATTATTCGGTTATGGAGTATAATAATCCACAGTTTTTCGATTATACTCAGCCTGCCTTTTATTTAAGAATCAAAAAAGCAAGCTATATATGAAGTCATACACATAATTAAACAATACATACAATTTTTATTATTCCTTTATGTATTTTAGCTACTTTTATACCTAGGTAACCAAAATTTAGACAAATGATATCTGCTGTTTTACTTGATGATGAACCAAATGCAATAAAAAGTTTAGCATGGGAATTAGATAAAATGAAAGACCAAGTTACCGTTGTCGAGAGTTTTACTAATCCTTTAGAAGCATTGGAATATCTTAATCAAAACTCGATTGATTGTTTGTTTTTAGATGTTCAAATGCCTGAGATGGATGGTTTTCAGTTTCTAAGCCAACTTAAAAACAAAGATTTTTCTATTGTTTTTACAACCGCATTTAGCGAATATGGGATCGATGCTATCAAAAATCAAGCAGTTGATTATTTAACTAAGCCTGTAGATTCGGATGAGTTAAAAATTTGTATTGAAAAAGTAAAGAAAAATATTAAGCATAAGCTCACTTTAGATATTTTGGAAGAGCGTTTAATAAATCAGACCGATAAGAAAATAAAAATTTCTGTTGATGGTAAACTTTTGTTTTTAGATGTTGATGATATTTTATACTGTGAAAGTGATGGAAATTACACCAAAATTTTCTTGGTAGACAACAACCGCTTATTTGTAACTAAAAAATTAAAAGAAATTCAAGAGCTGCTTCCAAGTACTTGTTTTTTT
>SKIG01000033.1 GCA_007116535.1 Psychroflexus sp. | reverse complement strand
AGTGCCTTTTACCTCAACGCTAGCACTAACGAATGTAACCTTTCCCTACGTTATGCAAATAGCTGATTTAGGATGGGAAGAAGCTTGCGCCAAAAACAAAAGTTTAGCAGCGGGAGTAAGCATGATAAAAGGAAAAGTAACTTGCCCTGAAGTTAGCAAAATGGTGAATTTAACCGTTTAAAAGCAACAAGCTTTTTTAGAAGTTACCGGTAGTTATTTGGGTTTCGTCCGTCTACTTGTTCTACAGCTTTTCTAAGCAAAGACTGAAGGAATGACAAGGCTAAACTAAATAGCAACGCCCACCAAAAACCATCTACTTTGAAACCTGTCACCAAAGAATCACACATGAGAATTATAAGTGCGTTTACCACAAGTAAAAACAAACCGAAAGTAAAAATTGTAATTGGCAAAGTAAAAAGAATTAAAATAGGCTTGACAAATATATTTAGTAAAGCTAAAATTGCCGCCACTACTAATGAAGTAGTAAAGTTATCGACATGAATTCCAGGAAATAAGTTGGCTATAGTCACCACAAAAATTGCGGTCATAACTAGCTGTATTAAAATTCTCATTAGGTTAAGTTTTTGGCTAAAATACAAAAAAGGCTGTAATGCGTTCGCATTACAGCCTTTTGATTTTATAAGTTAACTATTTTTAGTTTACATTGTTACTAGGCATGATAGTTCTATAGTATCCAATATCTACCATTGGAATAGTCGACCCGTATGTAGTATTAATAGATCGAATAGCCTCATTAGCTATTAATGCATAGCCTCTTGGAGTTAAGTGAACCCCGTCTAAAGAGAATCCCCCTCCTGTTGCAAATTCTGAAGTCAGAACCCCGCTAGAGTAAGGTATCCCACCTTCAGATACTTGCTGAAGTAAAACATCCGCCTCTACTAATGCAAGACCATTCTCTTGTGCTAATTGGCGAATAACTCCATTATAAGCTGCTTGTGCTTGAGCTACATTGTTTTGCTCTTGAGGAGTTAATATAAATTGATCCCCTAATGGCACAGTAACACCGCTAATTAATGGAACTTGTTGCCCCATAAATTCTATAGCGCCTAAAGTTGTTCCAATTGAAGCACTGGCTGTTAGCGTGACCAAATCGTTTTCATTAGCTTGTCTAGTCTGACCAAAAAGTGCAGCTAATTGAGCAGGTAAATTAAATGGAGCTCCTTGTAAAATTGCTGTCAAATCCGTAAGGTCTTCATCTACAATAGTCAAGAAATTTCCTTCACCTGCTGAAAAGTTTACTTGTCTTAAATTAAATTCCTCTTGAGTAATAACACCTTGCTGAAGTAAACCTCCAAGAATGGTAGTATTGTACAACCCAAAAACTTGATTAAGACCTGCTGCTGTTGCTTCATCTAATGGTACAGGATTTACAGGAACTGTCGTGAAAAACGGGATGTCAGTAACATTTGGAATAGTAAACACAACACCTCCTGATGCTGAAGTAGTCAATGCTTCTAAAGCCGTTGAATATGCTTGTGCAAATACATTTACATCAGTAATGTCATTACCTGCATAAGTGCTAGGGTCAAAATTTCCTTGTTGATTTACCCCTGTACCTCCTGATGTTGCGTAGCCAAGAATATCGTTATTCCCAATCCAAAAAGAGAAGAAACTAGGAGACTGAGCTACTGCATCTTGGATAATCGAAGAAGTAGAAGATGAAGCAAATCTTGCATAAAAAGGATTTGCCTGTCCTGTAGCAATACCTGCTACGTTTCCATAGCCTTCTGCTAGTAAGTGGTAACTTTTCGCTCCCGGAGCTCCTAAGTTATTAAAAGTTCCTGATAAAGTGTTAGCAATATCTGTTCTTGGCTCTCCAGCTAATGGAGCAGGAGAAGGCATCCCACTTTCCCCTACCGCTAAGACTAAGCGATTTTGTTGAATTAATGTTCCATTTAACAATAACCCTCCTAAGTTATCTTCCATAAGCGGTTGTCTAAATTCACCTCCTCCAACTATCTTAAACTGTTTAGCCATGATGTTAGGAAAGGAATTTTCTTGTCCTTCTCTATATAGAGCATTATCAGCATATCCCGCAGTAAGTGAGTTTCCTACACTAACAAAGTTAGAAAAATCAGCTTCTCCTGCGGAGTAAAATCCACCTTCACTAATATCAGTATCAAATTCTGGTTCACAAGCTACTAATGCAAAAGTAGCTGCTGCTATATATGTTATGTATTTCTTCATTGTAATTCGATTTTAAAGTTTGTAAGTTACACCGATTCCTGGCAAGAATGCATTTGACTTATACGTTCCTCCAAAGGGAACAGTAACACCGTCTTCAACATAGAAATCATAAGAAGCTTCCACCTCTTTGAATCTTAGATACAAGAATGCAAAATCAATTGCAAACTTTTCATTTACGTTATATGAAAATCCTCCTGTAAAACCATTGGCATCGTTTCTTGGAGTTTCAGGTGCAAAATATCCAGGTCTGATTGGTGACTCGTCATGGTAGTAACCAGCTCTTATGGTAAAAGAGTTATTCACATCATACTGAGCTCCAATTCTGTAAATAGAAGAGTTCTGGTAATTTCTTGGGTTGATAGAAGCTGGTCCACCTTCAGGGAAAGTTATATCAAGAGACTCATATACTTCCCAAAGGGTTCTGTTGTATTCAGCAGTTACCAAAAGCTTATCTGTAAATTGATAAGAAGCTCCTACTTTCCATTCTGCAGGTAATGGCAGCTCTGCATTGAACGGGCGAACTCCATTTGATACAGGAGCAAGTGGAGAATTAGGAACATTCGCAAAAGTAGCGTCTCCACCTCTAGCTTCCATAATTATTTCTGAACGGTAATTGAAACCAATAGTCAGCTTTTCGGTTGGAGTAAACATCATAGAAGCACTCCATCCCCAATTGGTGATTCCTGAATCGTCTATAGTTACATTAGAACGGATTCCATCTTCATCTACTAAACTTCGGGTTAAGTTTCTGTTGAAGTTCACATTACCTGTAACAAAAATAGGCCCACCTCCAACACTTAAATAGTCATTGATTTTTACAGAAACTAGCGGCTGAATGTAGATAGCAGCTAACTCGATATTATTTACAAGGTGTGAACCTGCCCAATCTTGCTCCCATTCAACTGAGCTTCCGTATGGGGTGTAAACACTTAATCCCGCTGCCAACCAGTCATTTACTTTGTAAGAAGCATAGAAATAGAAAGGAGTTCCAATTGGAGAATCTGTTTGAGCAAATTGTCCTGTATCAGCGTTTTGCCATCTAACGTTTGAAAAAACACCCGTCACACCGGCAGAGACATTGAACTTTTTCTCTAGTTTAATTAAACCTGCAGGATTGTAAAAACCCATTTCTGCGCTATTAATAACAGCAACACCTGAGTGCCCCATTGCTAAAGCGCGTTGACCTTGCGCGCCTACTCGATAACCTCCCGCATAAGAGCTCAGGTAAGCTAAAAAGACGCATACACTTAGTAATACTTTTTTCATTTGAATTGAATTTAATTGTTTAATTGACTACTTAAACCTTTTCGTGTAATTATAATTGAATTACAAAATTAGGTTGTTTCTTTTGGTTTTTAAAGCTCATTTTTTTAACTAATAATTTCAAAAATAGAATAAATCATTAATTAAACAAATGAAATTTAGATTTATTATGCATACATAATAAAAATTATCCGACAATTATACGAATATAATATTCAGAAAAGAACTTTTTTAAACTCTTTTTAATAATGCCATACATGTACTAAAAAAAGCATCCTTCTTTTCTGCATGCACCCAATGCCCTGCATCTTTGATTCCTATTATTTGTGCCTTAGGAAACATTTCTCTAATGCTTTCTTTGTCTTCATCTGTAATATAATCGGAGGTTTCACCTGCAATAAACAAAACCGGATCTTCATAGTTTACATTAGTTAACTCTTTACCGATTTCTTCAATATTTGCTTCTAAAGACTTCAAATTTAGGCGTAGTGCTAACTTATTTTTTTCTTTCCAATACAAATTCTTCAACAGAAATTGCCTGATGGAAGGATGAGAAATATGCTTCTTTAACTCTTCATCTGCATCAGAACGGGAACTTAATTCCAATGATGCAAGATGATTCAGCCCTTCCAAAATTTGTTGGTGATGAGGCTGATAGTATTTTGGCGCAATATCAACGACGATTGGATGAGTAACTTTTTCAGGATACTTCAGCATAAAATTCATCAAAACTTTACCCCCCATACTATGTCCAATAATAGCTGCTTTTTCAATTTGCTTTTCTTGCATATAATTAGCTACATCTTCCGCTAATAAGTCATAATTGAATTCATCTGTGTGCGGGCTCCTTCCATGATTACGCTGATCGATTAGGTGAACTTCATAGCTTTCATCAGCGAACTCCCTTGAAAGGGTTTTCCAGTTATCTCCCATTCCAAGAAACCCGTGTAAAATAAGTAAGGTATCGCCGTTTCCTTCTATTGTTGAATGTAATTGAATCATTTAGCTTAGTTTTTGTAAGTATTGTCTGACCACCGTTTCTAGTCCTTGATATAAAGCTTCTGCTATAAGTGCGTGCCCAATTGAAACTTCCGCCAAATGTGGAATATTTTCTTTAAAATACTGAATGTTTTCTAACGACAAATCATGGCCTGCGTTGATTCCTAAGCCTAACTCATGTGATAAAATTGCACAATCTCTGTAAGGTTTGATAGCTTCTTCTTTGTTGACCAAGTATCCAACTGCATAAGCTTCGGTATAAAGTTCTATTCTATCGGTGCCTGTTGCCTTTGCTCCTTCAATCATTTTTGGGTCTGGATCTACAAAGATGGAAGTTCTGATTCCCTTAGATTGACAAACACTAATGATTTCTTTTAAATATGCCTGGTGAGTAATGGTGTCCCAACCTGCGTTAGAAGTGAGCACTTCTGT
>SKIG01000042.1 GCA_007116535.1 Psychroflexus sp. | reverse complement strand
GTAGCAACCGTATATTGAAATTGATGAATCGTTTGCATACGAGAGAGGAATACTTTACACTTATAGATAATATTAAGAAGCTTATACCCGATTGTGCTATTTCGCAAGACATGATTGCTGGTTTTCCAACTGAAACAGAAGAAGACCACCAAGATACGCTATCATTAATGGAGTATGTAAAGTATGATTTTGGATTTATGTTTGCTTACTCTGAGCGTCCTGGAACTTTAGCAGGAAGAAAAATGGAAGATGATATCCCTGAGGATACGAAGAAAAGAAGGCTTCAAGAAATAATTCAATTACAGCAAGAACATGCACTTTATCGAACAAAGCAACAAGTAGGCAGAACAGTTGAAGTGCTTATTGAAAAAGAATCCAAGCGTTCTGATGCTCATTGGTCAGGAAGGAATTCTCAAAATACAGTAGTTATTTTCCCAAAAGAACACTACAAACCAGGAGACTACGTAATGGTAAAAGTAAATGATTGTACGAGTGCAACTCTTTTAGGGGAAGCAGTAGGATATTCTGAAATTATGCAAGGATAAAACCTATGGAACAAATACAAAGCATAAAACAGCGATTTGAAATTATCGGTAGCAATGATAGCCTGAACCGCTCTATTGAAAAATGCATTCAAGTAGCTCCTACAGATATTTCTGTGCTTATCACAGGAGAAAGTGGAGTTGGTAAAGAATCTTTGCCGAAAATCATTCACTCTCTATCGCATAGAAAACACGCTAAATACATCGCAGTGAATTGTGGTGCTATTCCCGAAGGAACAATTGATAGTGAATTGTTTGGTCATGAAAAAGGAGCTTTTACAGGAGCAACACAAGCAAGAGACGGCTATTTTCAAGAAGCTGATGGCGGAACCATTTTTTTAGATGAAGTTGGTGAATTGCCTCTTACTACTCAAGTAAGACTTCTGCGAGTGCTTGAAAATGGCGAATACATCAAAGTAGGTTCTTCTCAAGTGCAAAAAACCAATGTTCGGATTGTAGCAGCGACTAATGTAAAAATGTCGGAAGCCATTCAAAAAAATAAATTCAGGGAAGACCTTTATTATAGATTAAGCACTATCGAAATCTCTCTCCCTCCTTTAAGAGAAAGAAAAGGAGATATACATTTATTGTTTAGAAAATTTGCTGCTGATTTTGCACAAAAATATAGAATGCCAACTCTTAGATTGACTGAAGACGCTGTAAAAGCATTAGAAAATTCTCCTTGGCCGGGCAATATTCGTCAACTAAAGAACGTTACCGAACAAGTATCTATTTTAGAGCAGAAAAGAGAAGTTGACAGAAGTGCACTTTTACCTTATTTACCTAAGTCAAGTAATCTTCCTTCGGTAGTTGGAAGTACCGAGAGTTCATCTTCAGACTTTGCCAACGAAAGAGAGATTTTGTACAAGGTTCTTTTCGACATGAAAAACGACCTCAACGACTTAAAAAAACTAACGCTTGAACTTTTGAAGAACGGAAAAGCTTCAGTTCAAGACGAACAAAAGAACTTAATTGATAAAATCTACGGCAAAGATCCCGAAGATTTTGAAACAGAAGAAGACTTTGAAGAACAGTTGGAAATACTTCAAATTCCTGAAAAATCGCAGGTAACAAAAGAAGTAGCCCCTAAAGTAGATTATGATTTTGCTGAAGAGATTGAGGAAGAAGAAACACTCTCACTTCATGACAAAGAAATCGAGTTAATTAAAAAGTCGCTAGAAAGAAATCAAGGAAAAAGAAAACCTGCTGCGAGAGAACTAGGAATTAGTGAACGTACGCTTTACAGAAAAATTAAACAATATGACTTGTAAGCAAATATTAAATAGAGTTAAGCTGTTTTTGGGAGTTGTATCCCTTAGCTTTTTAATGTACTCTTGTAAGTACTATTCTTTTACGGGAGCAGATGTTGGGGATGCTAAAACATATCAAGTAAACTTTTTTCAAAACATGGCTCCATTGGTTGATCCAGGTATCGACAGAGATTTTACGTTGATGCTGCAAGATTTGATTCAGAACCAGACCAACTTGGTACTAAAAAACTCTAATGCAGATTTAATTTACGAAGGAGAAATTATTCAGTATTTTGTGGCACCGATGACTGCAACTAGCGATAGTAGAGCTGCAGAAAACAGACTAACAATTGGAGTGAATGTTCGATTTATAAATAATTTAGAGCCTGAAAAAGATTTTGAACGTAAGTTTACCTTTTATTTTGATTACCCTGCTAACGCACAATTAGTTGGTGGTGTTAGAGATGCTGCTTTAGAGGAAATTTTCACTCGATTAACACAAGATATTTTTAATGCTTCACTTACTAACTGGTAAGATTAAGAAAAAATTCAAGTTTAGAATATACAAATGACAAAAAGTGAATTAATTACTTTATTAGAAACACCTACCAAAATTTCTCCTGAAAATGGAAAAGATTTGAGGGAGCTTGTAAGTGAGTATCCATACTTTCAATCTTTGCGTTGTATATATTTAAAGCATCTTTTCGATCAACAAAGTTTTTTATACAATACAGAGTTGAAGGAGGTTGCTGTACATACACCTTCTAGAGAAGTGCTTTTTGACTTTATTACGAGTAAAGAATTTTCCGCCGATGAAATTGCCAAAAAGAATGAGTGGAACTTCAATACAGATGAAGAAAACTTTGGGCTATCCAAGGAAGAAATTGAAAAAATAAGCACCGTAGAAAATCTTATTGAACAAAAAAAAGATACTACTAAATCAATCGATACAAACCAAGGTAAGCCTTTAGAATTTAGTAAATCCGACAGGTACTCATTTAATGAATGGCTTCAACTAACAAAAACAAGCAAATTAGAAACTTCAGAAGAAACCTCTAAGGGCGATAAAGTTGAAGAAAAAAATAAAAACATAGACAAAATAGACTTATTTCTAGCTAATAACCCGAAAATTAGTCGCCCTTCAGAAAGCTCTACAAATAAGGAAATCACACTTAGAACCAAGCCCTCATCGGAGTTTATGACCGAAACCTTAGCACGAGTTTATGAGGAACAAAGGAAATATGATAAAGCAATTCAAGCATATAACATATTAATTTTGAATAATCCCGAAAAAAGTAGTTTCTTTGCAGACCAAATTAAGAGAATAGAACAAATTATAGAAAACAATAAGTGATGAGTACATTTTCAATATTTTTAATTTTAATTTTAATCATAGCATTCTTGCTAGTGGTAGTTATCATGGTACAAAATCCTAAAGGAGGTGGCTTGTCTTCTTCTTTTGGAGGCGGAGGTAGCCAACAAATCGGAGGTGTAAAACAAACCTCAGACTTTCTTGACAAAAGTACTTGGGTTCTGGCTACTGCATTACTTGCGTTGATATTACTTTCAAATGTAACAATTATGGATGGTGGAGCTTCAGATTCTAAATTGCTGAATGAAGGCTCTTCAACACCTGTAGAAAACAATATTCCTGAAACAAATCTTCCCCCAATGGAAGACTAATTTTGTTTCTCAAACATTTTAAAAATGCCAGCTTGTCACAAGTTGGCATTTTTTTTATGTCAATGTCTGCCAAAATCCAGCTGGCATACTTTTGGTAAATTTTACAGCGTTAAACCTTTAAAAATTTAAACAAATGGCAGTAAATATTAAACCTTTAGCAGACAGAGTGCTTGTAGAGCCTCAAGCTGCAGAAACTAAAACAGCATCGGGAATCATTATCCCTGAAACCGCAAAAGAAAAACCACAAAAAGGAAAAGTAGTAGCGGTTGGTGCAGGTAAAAAAGACCACACTATGACTGTTAAAGTTGGAGACGAAGTGCTTTACGGAAAATATGCAGGCACAGAGTTGAAACTGGATGGCAATGACTATCTAATTATGAGAGAAGACGACATCCTTGCAATCGTTTAATAAACCTATTCATTTAACCAAAAATAAAATACAATGGCAAAAGATATTAAGTTCAATTTAGAAGCTAGAGACAGCATCAAAAAAGGTGTTGACGCACTAGCTAACGCAGTAAAAGTAACCTTAGGACCAAAAGGAAGAAATGTTATTATTTCAAAATCATTTGGCGCGCCAACTGTTACAAAAGATGGTGTTAGTGTTGCTAAAGAAATTGAATTGAAAGACCCACTAGAAAATATGGGCGCACAGATGGTCAAAGAAGTAGCCTCTAAGACTAACGATTTAGCAGGTGACGGTACAACTACGGCTACGGTTTTAGCACAAGCTATCGTAAAAGAAGGCTTGAAAAATGTTGCAGCAGGTGCAAATCCTATAAAACTTAAAAAAGGAATCGATAAGTCTGTTGAAGCTATCACTAAATTTTTAGAAGAGCAAGCAGAAGCAGTTGGTGATTCTTCAGATAAAATTAAGCAAGTTGCTTCAATTTCAGCAAATAATGATGACCACATTGGTGAATTAATTGCTGAAGCATTCGGAAAAGTTGGAAAAGAAGGAGTTATCACTGTTGAAGAAGCAAAAGGAACTGAGACTTACGTTGATGTTGTTGAAGGTATGCAATTTGACAGAGGTTACTTGTCGCCATACTTTGTAACAGACAGCGAAAAAATGTTAGCTGAGCTAGAAAATCCTCAAATCTTAATTGTAGACAAAAAGGTTAGCTCAATGAAAGATTTACTTCCAATCCTTGAGCCAGCTGCTCAGAGCGGAAGACCTTTATTAATTATTGCTGAAGACATTGAGGGGGAAGCTCTAGCAACTTTAGTAGTAAACAAGTTAAGAGGTTCATTAAAAATTGCTGCTGTAAAAGCTCCAGGATTTGGAGATAGAAGAAAAGCAATGTTAGAAGATATTGCAATTTTGACAGGGGGAACTGTAATTTCTGAAGAGAGAGGTTTCACTTTAGAAAACGCAACTATAGATATGCTTGGTCAAGCTGAAAACATCACTATCGATAAAGACAATACAACTAT
>SKIG01000233.1 GCA_007116535.1 Psychroflexus sp. | reverse complement strand
TAGAGAAATATTATTGGCTTTAGTATTCTTTCTCAAAAGATATGTTTTTAAAATAGGATATAGCATAAAACTAGCCTTTCTATGATGTTTGTCAGCTACCTGAAAACGCATACAATCATCAATTGACTTACTTTTGCAAATAAATTTAGCTGTATAAAACATGAAAGAGTTACTAAAGAAATACTCCACAAAAGGAATAAGCTATCAAGCCTACACAAAATTGATTCAATCGCTTTACGAACAAGGGAAAGCTACAGGAGATATACAAAATGAAGACTATCTTCATTATACACAACTCAGTATTCAACGAATGAATCGTTGGAACAAAAAAGCAGTTTTGAGTGAAGAAGCAAAATCGAATTTAGCTACTATCAATCAGCCACAGAATTGGCTAGTAATTGCTGAAGGTTGGTGTGGAGATGCGGCTCATGCCCTACCCTTTATTCATCTTATAGCATCAGCTTCAGAAAAAATCGAACTAAAGGTTGTGTTGCGTGACGAAAATGATGAACTCATGCAAAATTTTTTGACCAACGGAGGAAAATCAATTCCGAAACTTATTGCTTTTACTCCTGAGTATGAATTACTTTTTACTTGGGGACCAAGACCAAAAGAGCCAACAGCTATGGTAATGAAAGAAAAAGAAAAAAAGGGTAAATTAGATAAAGCTTTCAAAACCCTACTTCAAAAATGGTTCAATAAAGACAAAGGAAACAGCACGGTTAATGAGCTAATTGAATTAGCTTCAGAAGCTGTTTTAGTTGATTAGATCATCTAACTGATCAGAAAACTTCCTATCTGAAGTAACTGCGTAAGCTTTCTTTAAGGTAGCTATGGCTTCTTTCTTTTTGTTCTGCTTCAATTGAATATCTACTAATTTTTGGTAGCAAGTTGTTGAGTTGCCAAGTTGTACTGCTTCTTTGTAAAAAACCTCGGCAGACTTCCAGTTTTCTTGGTACTCTTCAATATAGCCAAAAGCTAAAGCGCCATCAACAGGGCTAATATTTTTTAATTCCTCGGCGTAGGCTTTTGCAGTTGAAGCACTACCTCCAATAATTCCAGGCAATTCCATATACAATTGCACCAGTGCCCAACGAGCTTCTACATGCTTTTCATCTAAAATAGTTGCATGTTTTAGGTGAAATTTGACATCATCTAATAAAAGCAATGCTTTTATTTTTGATGCATTCTTTGCTTGTAAGCCTAAGCTACCTCCATATTTAAAATGATAATCAGCTTGAGAAGGGTACTTAGTAACTAGTTCTTTGTATACTTCAGCAGATTTCTCCCATTTCTCGAGAGAAGCATATGAAGTGCCAAGTAGCTCAGTAGCCTGAATATGAGAAGGATGGTCTTTTAGAAACTGCTTAGTGAGTTGTATACTTTTTTCAAAGTCATTAGCTTCAAAAGCTAACTTAGCCTTTTCTAAATTAGATTGCTGAGCAATAGCAAAGTTTCCTAACACAATAAGAAACGATGAGAATAGAAAGTATCGTAGCATAATTATTAATTAGTAGCAACTAGTTATCTTCGTTTTCTTCTTCCTCATCACTTGCACCATCATCACTACTATTTGTGTTTAAAATTTCTTTAGTTTCTTCTGTTTTTGGTGGATATGAAGCTAGTACTTCGTCTACCATGCGAGTGAAAATTTCGTCTCTATTTTCCTCATTTAAACCTCGATTGATACGCTTTTCAACCACTCCCTGCCAAAGTAATTCGTTGGTCAGTGCATCTACAATTTCTACAGTGAGCTCCATGTAAAAATCCATGCGAGTAACATCTGTGCCTCCCACACCAATCTTCATCATTGGGGCTTGACCAGTTGTACTCTCGTAAAAATTTGCGTAGAAATTTATACTTGACTTGGCTATAAGCTCGCTCACCAAACCTTTGGATTCTAAATTGTACTGAATTGCATCCATCATGCTTTCATTTTCTTCGTCTGAAAGCCCTGAATCCGGCTCGTAAAAATTGAAGCTTTGGTATTTAGTAAAATCTACTCCTTCTGCAAAATCGAATGAGACATAGGTTGATTTACACGAGGTGAAAATAAAGAGAGACAATATGAGTAAAAAAAGTAATTTTCTCATGGTTTTATTCATTTATTAATGAAACAACGTAAAAATAAACAACAATAATTTTACTTGAGCTGAAAATTTTTGTCGTTGAAGTTCATTCGACTAAATCACAGTTTCAAATAATTTATAAAATTAAAAAAATAATGCCAATATATTTTTTAATTAACTAAAATTTGGAGCTTAAATATGTTTTTCAAATTAAAAAAATTTGGATATAAAATTAATTTTCTACCTCCTTGTTAAGTAAGTTCCACAATTCATCTTTCAGCTCTTGCAAACCTTGTTGGGCAACAGAGGAAATAAATAAGTAAGGGATATCGCCAAAAGCATTTTTCAGTTCAAGAATCATTTCTTGTTTCAATTCTTCGTCCAACATATCTGCTTTTGAAATTGCGATAAGTCTTTGTTTGTCTAAAAGCTCGGGATTGTATCTTCTTAGCTCATCAAGTAAAATCTCATATTCATTATTGATATTCTTACTATCGGCAGGAATCAAAAATAAAAGCGTAGAATTTCGCTCAATATGTCTTAAAAAACGATGACCTAGGCCTCTTCCTTCGGCAGCTCCTTCAATAATACCAGGAATATCTGCAACTACAAAAGTTTGGAATTCTCTATTTTGAACTATCCCTAAATTGGGTTTCATGGTCGTAAATTCGTAGTCTGCAATCTTTGGTTTGGCTGCTGTAATCACCGACAACAATGTCGATTTTCCCGCATTTGGAAAACCTACTAATCCTACATCGGCAAGCACTTTCAATTCAAGTGTAACGTCAACTTCTTTTCCTTCGATTCCTGTTTGGGCAAATCGTGGAGTTTGGTTAGTTGCAGTCTTAAAATGTGCATTCCCTTTTCCTCCTTTTCCACCCTTGGCAGCGACATATTTCTGATCGTGTTCAGTAATTTCTTTTAGAATTCGGTTGGTATGCGTTTCGCGAATTACCGTACCTAAGGGAACTTCAACATATATATCGTTTCCATCTCGTCCTGTACTTTGTTGCTTTCCTCCTGCACCTCCGTGCTCGGCTCTAAAGTGGCGTTTGAATTTTAAATGAAATAGCGTCCACATATTTTTGTTACCTACAAAAATTATGTGTCCACCACGTCCTCCGTCTCCCCCGTCAGGCCCACCTTTGGGAATATACTTCTCACGTCGCAAGTGCGTCGAACCTTTGCCTCCGTCTCCCGCTTTTAAATGAAGCTTGATATAATCTACAAAATTCCCTTCAGTCATGTATTCTTTTTATTTTAAGCTATTCATCACTTTTTCTATGCGTTGAGTAATTTCTTCAATACTACCTACGCCATCAACTCCAACATATTTGTTCTGTTGTTCATAAAAGTGCTTTAAAATAGCTGTTTCGTTATAATAAACTTTGATTCGATTACGAATCACTGCTTCGTCTGCATCATCTGCTCTTCCTGATGTTTTTCCTCGTTCTAACAAACGCTCTACCAAGACCTCATCTTCAACTTCGAGAGCAATCATGGCGTCTATTTGTGTATTTTTTTCTTTTAATAATTTATCCAAAGCTTCTGCTTGCGCTTCTGTTCTTGGGAAACCATCAAAAATATATCCTTGAGAAGATGCTATTGTTTTATCTACTTCGGCAGAAAGCATATCAATGGTCACTTCATCAGGAACTAAGGCGCCTTTATCTATGTAAGACTTTGCTAATATCCCAAGTTCAGTTTCATTTTTTATGTTGAATCGAAACACGTCTCCCGTGGAGATGTGGACTAAGTTGTAGGTTGATTTTAATTTTTCTGCTTGCGTCCCCTTTCCCGCTCCAGGAGGGCCAAATAAAACAATATTAATCATTTTGTGTTGTATTAAGTTGATATATTTCAGGTAAATTTCTTCCTAATCCGTTATAATCCAATCCGTACCCTACAATAAATTTGTTAGGGATTTCTTTTCCAACATAGTCAATTTTAAAGTCCTTTTTGTAAACATCAGGTTTTAAAAATAAACTCGCTACGGCAATACTTGTGGCATTGGCATTTTCTAGTTGTTTGTAGATGTGTGCAAGAGTATTTCCTGTGTCTACAATATCTTCCACAACAATTACATCGCGACCTTCAATACTTGGAAAAGCTAAATCGGTAGTTATTGTGCCTGTTGAAGAGGTTCCTTCATAAGAAGTGTATTTTACAAAACTCATTTCGCAATCTCCGTTGTAACTTCTAACTAAGTCAGATAAAAATATAAACGAACCATTTAAAACACCTATAAACAAGGGAGTTCTATCTTTATAATCAAGTAAAATTTGTTTTGCTAAATCGCTTACAACAGTCTGAATGTCTTCTGTACTCAGGTAAGGCTGAAAGTGTAAGTCGTGTAATTGAATCATGAGTAAAAAATCTTTGCAAATATAGAATAAACTTAGCTTATAAAACTGTTATAAATCACGATATGTTAACATTAGAAACTGAAGTTTGCAAAATAGCTATACAAATATCAAATTCAATTAATGTTAGTATTTTAAGAAATAAAAACGACAAGAGTTATTTTGAAAAATATTATACATATTAATTAAGAACTTACACTTCATTGCAAATTCTCAAATTTTCATGCGTATAGAACTCGCATTCGTAAAAATACAGCTATTTTTGTCCAAGTTTTTTTAAAATTAATTGAATCTTCATTTGAAGTGAAGAAAGACAAACAAAAAGAATTCGACTATGAAAGCATACGTATTTCCAGGACAAGGAGCACAATTCTCAGGAATGGGACTAGATTTATTTGAAAAGTCTCCATTGGCACAAGAATATTTTAACAAGGCTAATGAGATTCTTGGTTTCAATATTACCGACATCATGTTTGAGGGAAGTGCTGAAGATTT
>SKIG01000039.1 GCA_007116535.1 Psychroflexus sp. | reverse complement strand
CACCAAGCTTTTTTATTGGTATGTTTTGGAACAGAGGTTCCTCGAGAGGAGCAAAATATGGGATGATTGCAGGTTTTCTTGTCGTGATTTACACCTATTTAGTTCCCTTTTTAGCTGCTTCAGTTTTTCATTCAGAAACCTTTGTCAGTGAAGGTCCTTTCGGAATTGAGTGGCTTCACCCCTACCATTTGTTTGGCATGGAAATGCTCAATCCTGTAAATCATTCATTGTATTGGAGTTTAGCTATCAATCTTGTGATTTACGCAAGTGTTTCTGTTAACCAAAAAGGAGATTACCGAGAGCGAAATTACGGTGAAATGTTCGTCAATAGTGAGAAGTTAGTAGAAATGAAAGAAACCGCCTATGTGTGGAAAGGAGAAGCTTATGTGGAAGATATTTATGGATTACTTACTAAATTTATCGGTGCTCCCCGTGCTGAAAAAGCCTTGCGTGTTTTTCAAAAGAGGTACCAAGTAAATCCAGAAGAAAAACTCGCTGATGCTCGGTTTATCAACTTTTCAGAACGATTGCTCACCGGAGCTGTAGGTAGTGCTTCTGCTAAAATTTTGATTGGAAATGTGGCTAAAGAGAAGCCTGTTTCCCTTATTGAAGTATTGAAAATTTTAGAAGAAAATAAAGAAGCTATTTCTGTAAATAAGTCGCTTCAAGAACAATCTAAAAAGCTAATCAAACTTACTGAAGAACTCAAGGAAGCCAACCAAGAGCTACAATTGCAAGACAAACTCAAAGATGATTTCCTTGACACGGTTGCACACGAACTTAAAACACCGATAACCTCCATTCAAGCAAGTGGAGAAATTTTGATGGAAGACGATGAAATGCCCGATGAAATAAGAGCGCAATTCCTACAAAATATTCTCAATGATACGCAACGACTCACCTTACTAATCAACGACATTCTAAACCTTGAGAAGCTTTCTTCAGGACGAGAAGAAGTTCGCTTACAAAGCACCTCTTTAAATGAGCTAATCGACCAAGCTTTACAGGGTATTGAAAGTATTTGTCAAAGAAGAGAAATCAAAATCATCAAAAACTATCAGCTTCCAAACTTAGCTGTGGATGCAGATAAAATGATGCAGGTATTTACCAATATTTTGTCTAACTCGCTAAAATATATTGACAACACAACAGGAATGATAGAAGTAAAAAGTAAGGAAACCGAAGATAAATGGATCATTGATTTTAAAGACAATGGAAAGGGAATTCCTGACGAAGACATCAAGCATATTTTCAAAAAATTCTATCAATCGCAGCAACAAACCCTTAAAAAGCCTGAAGGAAGTGGTTTTGGATTGGCTATCTGCAAACAAATCGTGACGCTTCATGGAGGAGATATATATGCAATAGAAGGGCTAAAAAACGAAACATGTATTCGAATTGAGTTACCGAAGAGAGAGGAAGCCCCCTAACCCCCAAAGGGGGAATTAATCACTCAACTATGTGAGCTATGTGACCCTGCCTGACTAAAGCATGCAGGCAGGTATGTGGTTTATAAACAGTTTAACGTTGGGATATATGAGATAAATGAGGTGAAAAGTGAGAAGTAGAAATAAGAAATGAAAAAATTGAAATAAAAAAAGTAGCAATGAAAAAAATACTAATCGTAGATGACGAGCCGAATATAGTGATGGCATTGGAGTATGCGTTGAAGAAAAACAATTACGAAGTATTTATCGCAAGAGATGGCTCTGAGGCTATTGAAATAGCCACTACACAGCAACCTCATCTGATTGTCTTAGACATTATGATGCCCAAAGTAGATGGTTACGAAGTACTTGAATTTGTACGTAAAAACGAAGCCATTCAACATACCAAAGTCATCTTTTTAAGTGCAAAAAACAAAGAAAAAGATATAGAAAAGGGTCTTCAACTTGGAGCAAATGACTACCTGACCAAACCTTTTTCAATGAAGAAATTACTAACAAGGATAGAAGAACAACTCAATTAAAATAATAGTATCATGAAATATTCAGAAATATTCAACAAAAGCATGCAGCAACCCGATGAATTTTGGCTAAACGAAGCCAAGCAAATTCATTGGTTCAAACCGCCAAGTATTGCTACACAACAAGAAAACGATGACACCTATAGTTGGTTTACTGATGGAGAAACAAACTTGTCTTATTTATGTATCGATCAGCATATCAACAATGGTCACGGAGATGAAGTTGCTGTTATTTATGATTCGGCAATTCGCCAAAAGCAAATTAAATATACCTACAACGAAGTTCACGAAAAAGTAAGTAAACTCGCAGGAGGGCTAAGGGAATTAGGGGTAGAAAAAGGCGACACAGTAATTATCTATATGCCGATGATTTCACATGCGCTGTTTAGCATGTTGGCTTGTGCGCGTATTGGAGCAATTCACTCAGTTGTTTTTGGGGGCTTTGCCCCTGATGAGTTAGCACTTCGTATCGATGATGCCAAACCAAAAGTAATCATCACAGCAACTTCTGGAATTGAAGTTGATAAGCTTATCGCATACAAGCCTATGTTGGATGAAGCAATTAGAAAATCTGAGCATGAGCCTGATAAAGTTGTTATTTTCAACAGGAAACTTGGGGTAAAAGCAGAAACACAAGCTTATGATGTTGACTATGAAACATTAGTCAATAATGCTTCACCCGTCGAAGCAATTCCGTTGGCATCTAATCATCCATCGTATATCTTATACACCTCAGGAACCACAGGAACTCCTAAAGGCGTGGTTCGCGACACGGGAGGTTACGCCGTAGCCTTGAATTATTCTATGCGCGATATTTACGGAGTAAATCCGGGGGAAGTTTTTTGGGCTGCCTCTGATGTTGGTTGGGTTGTAGGACATAGCTATATCGTTTACGCACCCATGATTTATCGTGCTGCAACAATCATCTACGAAGGCAAGCCTGTGCGTACTCCTGATGCAGGTTCGTTTTGGAGAGTCATTAGTGACCATAAAGTAAGTGTGATGTTTACAGCACCAACTGCGTTTAGAGCGATTCGAAAAGAAGATCCGAAAGGAGAGTTCATCAAGAAGTACGATATTTCGTCCCTTCGCTACCAATTTTTAGCAGGCGAACGTTGCGATGAAGCTACCCTAAAATGGGCAGAAGATATGCTCAACATTCCTGTCATCGATCATTGGTGGCAAACAGAATCTGGTTGGCCAATTGTTGCCAATTTTATGGGTTCAGACCCACAACCTGTTAAACCTGGTTCGGCGGGAAAACCTGTTCCCGGTTATGACATTCAAGTACTGAATGAAGACGGCATCAAAGTAAAAGCAAACGAAGAAGGATATGTTTGTATCAAGTTGCCTCTACCTCCGGGTTTTACTAATACATTATGGAAAAATCAGGAGCGTTTTCGCTCAGGATACTTAAAGAAATTCCCTGGGCATTATTTCTCAGGCGATGGTGGATACATAGATCAAGATGGTTACGTATTTATTACAGGAAGAATAGATGACGTAATAAATGTTGCAGGGCATAGATTATCGACCGCAAGTATGGAAGAAATCGTAGCCTTACATCCCGCAGTTGCAGAATGCGCCGTCATTGGAATGGAAGATTCCCTTAAAGGACAAGTGCCCTTAGCAATCGTTGTTCCCAAACTTGGTGAAGAAGAATATGAAAGCTACAAACTAGAAACTGAAGTAGTGCAAATGGTTCGCGATGCGATTGGAGCTGTAGCTAGTTTAAAAAATGTAGTCATTGTCAAGCGATTACCAAAAACACGAAGTGGGAAAATTCTTCGCAGAACGCTCCGTAAGATTGTTGACGGACGAACTTATGCCATCCCTTCAACCATAGACGATCCAATGGTAATTTCTGAGATTATCGAAACTTTCGCATCACAAAAAGTAGGGGCTTTCAAAAAAGATAAAGAAGCCATTACCACAGCATTGAAAGGATTGACCTCAAGTTACTACCACATTGATTCTTTAGCGAAGTATATTGATGTGTATCGAATTTCTCAAAACGACCCTGAAAGCTTTTGGAATACTATTGCCGAACGGAATTTTGTGTGGCGAAAAAAATGGGACAAAGTATTGGATTTCAATTTTGATGAAGCTAAATTTTCTTGGTTTGAAGGTGCTGAATTAAATATTACTGAAAATGCTATTGATAGACACCTCAACACAAGAGCAAGAAAAACAGCTATCATTTGGGAGCCAAACGACCCTAATGAAGAAGCGCAACATATTACCTATGCAGACTTGGCAAAGCGAGTCAATAAGTTTGCGAATGTGTTAAAAAACAATGGAATAAAAAAAGGAGATCGCGTGTGTATTTACTTGCCCATGATTCCTGAGTTGGCGGTTGCCGTGCTTGCTTGTGCTCGAATTGGAGCGGTGCATTCGGTTGTTTTTGCAGGTTGTTCAGCTTCGGCAGTTCGTTCTCGCATCAATGATGCAGCATGTAAGATGGTCATTTGCTCTGATGGTTCCTACCGTGGAAACAAATCTATTGACCTAAAAGTAATTGTAGATGAAGCTTTAGAAGATACTCCTTCGGTAGAAACTGTATTGGTTGCTACAAGAACTTTCAATAAAGTAACCATGAAGGAAGGGAGAGATATTTGGCTACACGAAGAATTGAAAAAAGTAGATGATGTATGTGAAGCTACCACGATGAATGCAGAGGATATGTTGTTTATATTATACACCTCAGGTTCGACAGGCACTCCAAAAGGAATGGTTCATACAACCGCAGGCTACATGGTTTATACAGCATTTTCATTTAAAAATGTGTTCCAATACCAAGAAAACGATGTGTATTGGTGTACAGCTGATATCGGGTGGATTACAGGGCATAGCTACATTATTTACGGTCCATTATTGAATGGTGCCACTACCCTCATGTTTGAAGGTGTACCTTCCTATCCTGATTACGGACGTTTTTGGGAAGTGGTAGAAAAATACAAAGTCAATCAATTTTACACTGCGCCAACCGCCATTAGAGCTTTGGCGAAACAAGACATTGAATTTGT
>SKIG01000214.1 GCA_007116535.1 Psychroflexus sp. | reverse complement strand
TTTACAAGATTATCAACTAATCTTATGAAAGCATTAGTAATTTAGATAAGTAAGCCTCAGTTAAATTCGTATATTTGCAATCTAAATTAAGTTTAAATAAAATTAAGATATATGTATCCACCAGAACTTGTTCGACCTATGAAAGAGGAATTGACTACGGTTGGTTTCCAAGAATTATTATCTGAGGCTGAGGTAGATAATGCATTGTCCCAAAAGGGAACGGCGTTGGTATTAGTAAATTCCGTATGTGGATGTGCTGCAGCTAATGCAAGACCAGGCGCAAAAATGTCTTTGGCAAATGCTAAAAAACCTGATTACTTATTTACTGTGTTTGCAGGAGTAGATAGAGAGGCTACAGATAAAGCACGAGCTCACATGATGCCTTTCCCGCCAAGCTCACCATCTATGGCATTGTTTAAAGACGGAGAATTAGTTCATATGCTTGAGCGACACCATATAGAAGGCCGTCCTGCTCAGATGATTGCAGAAAATTTGATGGAGGCTTACAATGAGCATTGCTAATCCAAACGAAAATTTATAAAACCACCTTTATCGAGGTGGTTTTTTGTTATGCACGCATATTGAATTCTTTCTTTTTGTGATTAGTGCTCAAAAATTTCCTTTACATTTGTAATTTAGTGTTATTTCATGAAGTTATTCGCTTATATCCTTAGCGCAATTTATTACCTCGTTTTTGGTCTTATTTTAGTAATATTTCACTTAATTCAGTGGGTTTGTTTCAATGTTTTTGGATACCAAGCACACAAAAAAAGTGTTGATATTTTGAACTTTTTTTTGCTAAAAACACTTCTTTTTTTAGGCAGCGGAGTTCGATTTGAAAATAAATTTGCAAGTCAGTTAAAGAAAAACACGACCTATATAATTGTCGCTAATCACCAAAGTATGTATGATATTCCTCCAATTATTTGGTATTTGCGAAAACTTCACCCAAAGTTTATAAGTAAAAAAGAATTAGGAAAGGGAATACCTTCAATTTCATACAACCTACGTCATGGTGGTTCTGTGCTAATTGATAGAAAAGATCCGAGGCAATCATTAACTGCTATCAAAGAATTTTCAAATTATTTAAATAAAACCAAGCATTCGGCCGTTATCTTTCCTGAAGGAACGAGGAGTAGAACAGGAAAACCAAAAGCTTTCTCTCCAAATGGTTTGCTAATGTTATTTAAAAATTGCCCTGATGCAGAAATTTTGCCTGTGACTATCAATAATTCTTGGAAACTCCAGCGATATGGAAGTTTTCCACTTGGAATTGGAGTGGGGGTGAACATAAAAGTGCAAGAACCAATACCAATAAAAGACAGAGACCCCAAGGAACTACTTCAACTTGTAGAAGAAGCAGTTACCAAAGATATAGTTAATAAGTAATACCCAAAAATTAAATTAAATGTCAGCATTTAACATCAGACTTGAAGTCATGAAACAATTAGAATCAAAAATTGATTCACTTATCGATCAGTTTTTAATTCCTGTAGAAAAAATATGGCAGCCTACGGATTTCTTGCCTAACTCTCAAAAAGATACTTTTTTTGATGAAGTGACAGAAATACGTGAGTTAGCTAAAGAATTACCCTATGATTTTTGGGTGGTTTTGGTGGGAGATACCATCACTGAAGAGGCACTTCCAACCTAAGAATCTTGGTTGATGGATGTGGAAGGAGTAGACCAACACGCAGGTGGAGAAGGAAATCCATGGGCTAAATGGGTGCGTCAGTGGACAGGTGAAGAAAACCGTCACGGAGATGTACTTAATAAATACCTTTATCTATCAGGTAGAGTAGATATGAGGCAGGTTGAAATTACAACACATCACTTAATTAATGATGGCTTTGAGATTGGTACTGACAGAGATCCCTACAAGAATTTTGTCTATACAAGTTTCCAAGAATTAGCCACTTATATATCTCATAACAGAGTGGCAGGTATAGCAAAGGATTACGGAAATAAGCCTCTTGCAAGAATGTGTAAAATAATTTCTGGAGATGAAATGCGCCACCATAAAGCATACAGTACTTTTGTTAAGGAAATTTTTGCCTTAGACCCTTCTGAAATGATGATTGCCTTCAAAGAAATGATGGTCAATAAAATTGTCATGCCGGCTCATTTTTTACGTGAAACAGGACAAAAAATTGGTAGTGCTTTTGAAGACTTTTCAAATTCTGCTCAACGTATCGGTGTTTACAAAGGTCAAGATTACATCGATATCATGAAAAACTTGATAAGCCAGTGGGAAATAGAAAAAATAAGTAAGCTCACAGATGAGGCTGAAAAAGCAAGGGACTATTTGATGAAGCTTCCAGAACGTATGCAACGTTTGCAGCAAAGAATAAGAATTCCCGAAGAATCGGCTACTTTTACATGGGTAAAGCCTGCAACAGTTGGTTCATGATCATAAATAAAAAAGCACCTTTCTAAGGTGCTTTTTTTATGAAATTAGTAACCTATTTTTGAACGAACTCTGAGAAGCACCTCGTTAGCTACTTTACTAGCTTTTTGTGATCCTTGTTGAAGTATTTCTTCTACTTCATCTAAGTGGGAGATATAGTAATTGTATTTTTCTCTTTCAGATGCAAATTTTTCACAAATCAATTCGAACAAGGCTTGTTTAGCATGGCCATAACCAAAATTACCAGCTTCATATTTTTCTCTTAAATCAGCCACTTGTTCTTCATTTCCTATAAGTTTATATAACTGAAACACATTACAGGTCGAAGGGGATTTTGGTTCTTCAAGCCCTTTAGAATCAGTTTCGATGCGCATAATGCTTTTTCGTAAAGCTTTGTCAGTTTCAAATATATTGATAATGTTTCCTTTGGACTTACTCATTTTTTCGCCATCAGTTCCAGGAATGAGCTGAGTGTTTTCTTCTACTTTTGCTTCAGGCATAACAAATGTGTCTCCAAATTTTGCATGGAAGCGTGAAGCAACATCTCTTGTTATTTCTAAATGTTGGAGCTGATCTTTCCCTACGGGAACAACTTGTGCATCATATAAAAGTATGTCGGCAGCCATTAACATCGGGTAAGTAAATAATCCCACATTCACATCTTCTAATCTATCAGATTTATCTTTGAAAGAATGCGCTAAAGTCAATCGTTGGTATGGAAAAAAACAATTTAAATACCAAGAAAGCTCAGTTACTTGTGGTACGTCGCTTTGTCTGTAAAACACAGTCTTATTTGTATTTAAACCAAAGGCTAGCCATGTTGCAGCTGTTGAATAAGTGTTGGATTTGAGTAAATCGGCATCTTTAATTTGGGTAAGAGAGTGCATGTCAGCAATAAACAAAAACGATTCATTATTTTTATCGTTTGCCATTTGTATAGCCGGCATAATTGCTCCTAGTAAGTTGCCTAAGTGAGGAGTTCCTGTACTTTGAACACCTGTAAGAATTCTTGACATAAGTAAAGTATTTTGAGCCTCAAAAGTACGGTTTTTTGAAAAATGCGAATAGAAAATTCGTATCGAATTACTTCTTAGAATGCCAATAAAATGGATTATTCTAAATAAAGTTCAATCAAGCCTTCAGGAGTAGAAAAGTGAATGTTTTTTTTCGACTTATCTAGCTGATCAATAAATTGGTCGTGCATAGGTATCAAAATCTCCTTTCCGTTTTTTTCAACAACAAATAGAGCTCGAGGACCATTGTCCAAAATACACGTAACTACACCAATATTGCCATGAACTTTGTCGAAGGCAGAAAATCCAATAACTTCATGATAGTAAAATTGGTCTTCTTCAAGTTCAGGTAAATCTTTTAAAGGAAGATAAATTGCTAAGTTGATAAGCTCATCGGCGTCTTGTTCGCTGTCGACATCTTCAAATTTAACGCGAAGTAAGTCAGATTTGTGTAGGGATGATTTTTCAATAAAAAAAGGAATCAGTTTTTTGTGAAAATCCACTAAAACTGATTCCAAATTTTGGTAAGAATCGGGTTCGTCTGTATCTAATTTGATAAGTAGTTCACCCTTGAAACTATATTTACTTACGATTTTACCTAGGTAAAAACATTCTTCCTTGGTCATCGTAATGAAATTTTTAAGCTTCTTTTTCTTCGTTGTTTTCTTCTGCAGAAGCTTCTACTTCTTCAGTTGCTTCCTCTTCAGCAGCTGTTGCAGCTTCTTCAGCAGCTTTAGCTTCAGCCTCACGCTTAGCATTAGTTGCTTTTTCTGCCTCTAAAGCAGCAGCTTTTGCAGCATTAGCTTCAGTAGCTAATTGTTGCTTCTTAGAGAAAACTTTGTCTTCTTTTTCTTTCATCCAAGCTTCAAACTTTTCGTTTGCTTGCTCTTCAGTTAAAGCTCCTTTATCAACACCTCCAAGTAAGTGTTTTTTCATCAAAGCTCCTTTGTAAGAAAGAATTCTTTTTGCAGTGTCGGTTGGTTGAGCACCATTTCTTAACCACTTTACAGCTCCATCTACGTTTAAGTCGATTGTTGCGGGGTTAGTTGTTGGGTTGTAAATTCCTAATTTCTCTAAGAATTTACCATCTCTTTTTGCACGAGCATCTGCTGCTACGATCCAGAAAAAAGGTTTTCCTTTTTTACCGTGTCTTTGTAATCTGATTTTTACTGGCATAAAAATTAAATTTTGGGGTTCTCGACCCCTGTTATTAATACTAATTAAATTCGAGGCGCAAAGATACGATAAATTTCTTTTCAAAAAACACAAGTTTTTTTCTTTTTTTGCTGATAATAAATGGATTAGTAAATACGATTCATCTCTTAAAACAAATTAGCATTTTCTGTTGAACACATTTTCATTCAAGCCAACTTTTAACAACACATATATTTATGTCATCACTTGACTAATAAAAAAATATATGTACATTTGTTAACTCATATTTAAGTAAAAATGCGCAAAATATTCTTTTTATTTCTAGTTAGTTTGGTTGCTATTTCATGTGATGATACCGAACTTAATTCTCCAATTATTCAAGGTGAAGTTGATAATCAGTTCTTTCGTTCTAGAGCTCAAGCT
>SKIG01000241.1 GCA_007116535.1 Psychroflexus sp. | reverse complement strand
TGACATGTAGTTTATAATCCACAATAAATATAATTATATCTACAAATATAAGATTACAAAAAAACAGCTAAGAGATGTATATATGATAAATATCAGCTTTTAAAGATATGCCAAATAAAAAAACCTTTTCAAAAATGAAAAGGTGAAAAACAACTAATGTAAATATAGTTAAGAAACCAAAGTAGTTAATTGACTATTATTTTTTTTGTAAACTTAGAATATAAATCATCTGTAATAACTTCAAGAATGTAAATCCCTTTTTTAAGGTTTTCTGTATTAATAATGTAACTTTGAGTATTTGAATTGATTTTATTTGTAAATATTTTTTGACCTGTCAGGCTATATAAACAAATAGTATAGGAAGAAGCTGATGGTAGTCTAGGAATTTCTAATTTTAACTTAGTACCAACTTTAACCGGATTTGGATAAACTTTAATAGGATTTAATGAAAATTCATTTACTGAGAATGTTTTTTCTTTAAATTTTATAGCAAATCTGTTGTTAGCAATTGAAGAAGGGGATGAATTATTTATAGTAAAATCATAAATATTTACGCCAACTTCTAGAGGTGTCTCTAAATTTAAATGATTATCAAATAAAACTGTTTCTACATCATCAAACTCATCAACGGTTATTCTAAATTGATATACTGTAGTTGAAAATTGATTTATAAATAATAACAAATTTTCATTTACAATAGGAAATTCTCTATTTTCTATTGCTAAAAGTGTTTGCCCAATAATACGAGCTAAATTTTCATCTTGATTATTAATTTTGGGTGCATCTCTCCAATCAAGACCATTAAATCCATCGTGAGTGAAATTAATAATTAAACCATCCGAAGAGGTTGAACCCTCTGCTAATGAATTATCTCTAAATAGCTGTATCGATATTTGTTTATCCTCTATTTGATTTTGCTGAGCGGAAGATGGTGAGGTAAAAGCTACTAAAATGACTAAAACTAGTAGCAAATAGTTATGTAAAAATGGCTTCATAATGTTTTGTGAAAATTTCATGAAAAAAGTTAGTAAAATATTCATTATTAAAATGTTGAATAAAAAAATAAAATCATAACAATGATTTTTCTCATAGAAAATAAAAGGCTGCTAAATTAGCAACCTTTTTATTTTCTGTTATACTTCTCTACTGGTATCAAAAGCTTCAAGATATTGCGCTACTCGCTGTACAAATTGGCCTCCTAATGCTCCGTTAACTACTCGGTGATCATACGAGTGTGACAAGAACATTTTGTAGCGAATTCCGATGAAATCACCTTCTGGAGTTTCTATAACCGCAGGTACTTTTCTTATGGCTCCTAAAGCTAAAATAGCAACTTGCGGTTGATTTATTATGGGCGTACCCATAATACTTCCGAATGTACCTACATTGGTTACAGTATAAGTTCCTCCTTGAGTATCATCAGGTTTTAATTTACCTTGTCTTGCCCTGTTAGCTAAGTCATTAACTTGCTTTGCCATACCTAACAAGTTAAGCTGATCTGCATTTTCGATAACAGGTACAATCAAATTTCCATCAGGTAAGGCAGCTGCCATCCCTAAATTGATCTGCTTGCGTTTGATGATTCTATCCCCATCAACGGATATATTGATTAACGGAAAATCTTTGATAGCTTTTGCTACCGCTTCCATAAAAATGGGGGTAAACGTTAGCTTCTCTCCTTCCCTTTTTTCAAATGCATTTTTATGCTTATTTCTCCAATTCCATATATTGGTAACATCTACCTCAATAAATGATTGGACATGAGCGGAAGTCTGAACACTTGCTACCATGTGGTGGGCAATAAGTTTACCCATACGACTCATTTCGATGATTTCATCTTCTCCGTTAACACTTACAGGAGTAGAAATTACTTGTTGCGTTTTTAGAGATGAGGTTTGATGTTGTGAAACTGAAGCTTTTGGAGTTTCTATTGAAGTAGCTGCTGTTCTTGAAGATTGAACTCTGTTTTTTACATAAGCTAAAATATCGTCTTTGGTTACACGACCTTCAAGTCCACTACCAGAAATTTGGTCTAACTCAGCTAAAGAAATCCCTTCTTCTTTAGCAATATTTTTTACTAAAGGAGAATAAAATCGCTCTGAACTTGAAAAATCGACTTGAGGTTGAACGGCTACTTGCGCTTGTTGAATAATTTCAGAAGCAGCTTCTACAGCTTGTTGGGTATCTGCGGATTCTTCAGTTGAACTTGTATCTGAAGTAGCTTCCTCAGAATCTCCGTCTGTTTCAATAATAGCAACAACCTCACCAACTTTGATGACATCATCTACATCGAAAAATTTTTCAACTAAAACACCATCCTCTTCACTAGGTACTTCAGAGTCTACTTTATCGGTGGCAATCTCTAAAACTGCCTCATCGGCTTCAATTGTATCGCCAACTTCTTTTAACCAGCTAGTAAGCGTTGCTTCAGCCACGCTTTCCCCCATTTTAGGTAATTTTAGTTCAAATTTTGCCATATCTTTAACCTTGACGGTGATTTTTAAATTCAGATTGCGAATTTAATAAAAACAACCTTATTTTTTGTTAATAATTTATAATTAAAAAATCAAAACTTCTCCCTTTGTATCCGACCTATCGCTACCTAACATAAAATTTGCTTTACGCGGTACAAAGCGAAAATAAGTTTTCTCATCTTTCAAACTGCTCATCTGCTGAATTATCTCCTTGTAACTCATATATTCAGCATCAAAAATAATACACCTAAGACTCTTTTGATTTAGTTGAATTGCTTCAACTGAACATAGTTCTACATGGGAATTTAATTTATTCTTCAATTTTTGTTGAAGTTTTTGATTGCTCGATATCAATACATATTCTTCAATTTGAATAAACTCTTTATCAGTAGAAGAAAGTTTACTTTTCATCAATGAAACCAATGATGTTGCAAGCTTAATTCCATATTTAGTAAATCGGTTGGATGGGAAATTTTTGTCGTAAAACAAGTACATTGCTTTATAAAATCGCTTCCAATAAGTTTTATCCTTTTGTGTGCTTTCTCCTTTAAAATGAACAACTTGATGTTCACCGAAATAGAAATTCTTGTTTTTTTTTGCGAGTTGATAACTCAAGTCTATATCTTCGCCATACATGAAGTAGCGCTCATCTAAGCCACCAACATCTAAGTAGGTTTTTCTCTTCATCCACATAAAGGCGCCTACTAAAACTTCTACTGAAGCATTTGAATCAATAGAAACATGCGAGGCATAATAACTATCTCCATTACCAAAGAACTTGCTTTTCACGGCATTCCACGAAGGAAAATTTCGCTTTGATTCAGGAAGAAAATTTCCTCTACCATCAATCAATTGTACTCCTAAAGCACCTAAATTGGTGATTTTTTCGATTTCCGTTAAAAGGCTTTTAAACAAATCCTCGCCTACAAAAGTATCTGGATTCAATAAAAGTATATTGTATCCTTTTGCTTGTTGGATAGCCAAATTATTTCCCTTGGAAAATCCAAAATTCTTCTGATGTTGAATCCATTGTACTTCAGGAAATTGCGACTTAATTAGCTCCTCACTATTATCTTTTGATGCATTATCTGCAACTATGATTTCAGCATCTAAATTTTGTACAGCTTTAGATACTGAATCTACACAAAGATACAAATGATAGGGAACGCAATAGTTTAGTATGACTACAGAAAGTTGCATCTTAATTTTTTAGCGAATTTTCGAAAGGCACTCGGTGAAGTATGCTTCTTCCTAAGGTAATTTCATCGGCGAATTCAAGTTCGTCGCCCACAGAAATCCCTCTAGCAATGGTCGAAAGCTTGATCTTAAACGCATCAATTTGCTTGTAAATATAGAAATTGGTAGTATCTCCTTCCATGGTGCTACTCAATGCAAAAATGAGTTCATCGACCTTATCTTCTCTTACTTTTTGAATGAGTGAAGCAATATTGAGTTGTGCCGGCCCGACTCCTTCCATAGGATTTATCTTTCCTCCTAATATATGGTAATGCCCGTTAAATTGTTGCGTGTTTTCAATCGCCATCACATCCCGAATATCTTCCACAACGCAAATTACACGACTGTTTCTTTTTGGATTAGCGCATATTTCACACAAATCATTATCACTTATGTTATGGCAATTCCTACAATGTTTAATTTCTGTTTTTAAGTTAACCAAAGCCTGCGCCAAATCGGTAGTTCTATCGACAGGTTGTTGCAACAAATGAAGCACCAAACGAAGTGCAGTTCGCTTTCCTATTCCGGGTAGCAATGCTACTTCCTCAACGGCTTGCTGCAGTAACTTAGAAGAGAATTCCATTCAATTTTTAGTCAAAAATACGTTATAAAATCGATTTGCTGAAAGTAATTCCTATTTTTGTTGCTTCATTTTTTTTTATGGAAGCATCACATATTCTGTGGTTAATTGTTGGCTACTTTGTTTTACTCATTGGCGTTTCTTACTTCACTAGTAAAAATTCGACCAACGCAGATTTTTTTAAGTCTAGTCGTCAATCGCCTTGGTACTTAGTGGCTTTTGGCATGATAGGTGCTTCCTTGAGTGGCGTTACCTTCATTTCTATTCCGGGGACAGTTGAATTTGATTCGTTTAGCTACTTTCAAGTGGTTTTGGGATATATTGTTGGTTATGCGGTAATCGGAACGGTCTTACTTCCGCTGTATTACAAACTCAATTTAACTTCCATTTACACCTATTTAGCAACTCGATTTGGCAACTATTCATACAAAACGGGCGCCTCCTACTTTATACTTTCTCGTTTGATTGGGGCTAGTTTTCGCTTGTTTTTAGTGGCCAAAGTGCTTCAGCTTTTGGTCTTTGATCCCTTAGAAATCCCCTATTTTGTAACAGTAACGCTCACCGTATTGTTAATATGGTTATATACCTTCAAAAGCGGCATCAAAACCATTGTATGGACTGATAGCTTGCAAACTTTATTTATGCTCATTGCTTTAGGAGTGGGAATTTACAGTCTTTCAGAATCGCTTCAAATTGACACAAGTCTTTGGACTTATCTTAAAACTCATAGTGATTTTCAAGTGTTTTTTTGGGAGGACATCAAGTCAGCTAACTACTTTTGGAAGCAGTTTCTTTCGGGTG
>SKIG01000232.1 GCA_007116535.1 Psychroflexus sp. | reverse complement strand
AAATCAAAAAATAGTCAAAAACTCTATTCATGAACTCAAATGACACTTTCATGAAGTGAAATGCCACTTTCGTGAAGTTTTAGGATTTTGAAAATAAAGTCGGCTTATATTTATCCCTGTAAAGGGGTAATTTTTCATAATTAATTGAATTAACTAACTGTAATTATGATGAAAGTCTTGGGGAAACTCAAGACTTTTTTTTTGAATTTATTTTTGTACTTTCAAAGATTAGTTTACTTTAGCACCGTAAAACGAGAACAAATGTTATTCAACGTATATTTTTGGAACCACTTTTATTTTGCTTTCAACAGCGAAAAGGGGCGACCATAGGTATATTAGAATCGTAAAATATATAAGCAAGCTCCTAATTAGGAGCTTTTTTTTGTGCTATGCGGAAACAAATAAAATTCAATTCTATTGCTATACAAGGAGTAGTTGGCTCTAATCATTACAAGGTGGTTGCAGACAATTTCAGCCCTTTGCCACAACTAAAAGAATGCAACAGTTTTCTTGAAGTTGCCAAAGCCGTCTTTACTAAAGAAGTCGATTTTGGGTTGATGGCAATAGAGAATTCTATTGCAGGAAGTATTCTTCCGAATTATTCGCTGATAGAAAAATTCAACCTGCAAATTATCCAAGAATTCTACATTTCAGTAACGCACAATTTAGTAGCTACAAAAGAAACAAGCCTAAGTTCATTGACGGAGGTTCGCTCACATCAAATGGCTTTGCTTCAATGCACTACTTTTTTTGAGCAATTGCCTCATATTCAATTGATGGAGGATGTAGATCCCGCGTTGCCCGCTAAGCTTATTGCAGAAACACAAAGTCATCATATTGGTGCTTTAGTGCCTCAAGGAACAGCCGAGCTATTCGATTTGCAGGTTTTAGCTGAAAACATTCAAGATGAAAGCATTAACGAAACAAGATTTGTGTTAGTTGGTAATGACCTTATTGTTGAAGATGACGACAATAAAGCCACTATCAAAATAAAACTAAGTCACGAAACAGGAAGTTTGTTTGAGTTTTTGAAAATAGCCAAGGATGCAAACATCAACTTGACAAAAATTCAAAGTATTCCCATCCCCTCTTCGCCATGGACGTATTCATTCATCATTGATTTAACCTTCGAAATGCGAAGCGACTTCAATCAATTTATTGAACAAGCGGCCCAACAAACCATAGAATTAAGCGTTTGGGGAACCTATAAAAATGAAAAGAAATGATTGCAACGGCACAACGCATTCAACAAGTTGAAGAATACTACTTCAGCAGAAAACTACGAGAAATTAGGGAACTAATTGCTCAAGGTAAACCTATCATCAACCTTGGGATTGGCAGTCCTGATTTGCCTCCCGACGAGAAAGTCCGACAGGCTCTAGTTGAAGCTATTAGCGAACCTAAAGCATTTAGTTACCAATCCTATCAGGGTATTCCTACTTTGACAGAAAGCTTTATGGAATTTGTAAAAAATGAATTTGCAGTTGGAGAAGGTTTGGAGTGCATGCCTTTGCAGGGAAGCAAAAAAGGAATTACAGACATAAGTTTGGCTTTTCTCAACCCTGATGAAGAAGCACTTATCCCAAATCCGGGTTATCCAACTTATGCAGCAGTAACTCGATTAGCCGAAGGAAAGAGTATTTACTATTCTCTTTCGGAAGTAAATAATTGGTTGCCAAGTATCGAAGAACTTGAAGGATTAGTGACCGAAAAAACCAAAATAATGTGGATCAACTATCCGCATATGCCAACGGGCGCTTCTCCTGAAAAAGATGCTCTTCAACAGGTAGTTGATTTTTGTATAGACAATCACATTCTATTAGTCAATGATAATCCGTATGCTCATATTTTGACTGAAAAAGCATTTTCAATTTTTCAACTTAAAGGTGCAGAAAAAATTGGTATAGAATTGCATTCAATGAGCAAAACCTTCAATATGGCGGGGTGTAGAATTGGTTTTGCAGTAGCGAAAAAAGAACTGCTAAATGCCATTACTAAGGTAAGTACTCAAATGGAAAGTGGGATGTTTCTTCCACAACAAGAAGCAGCAATAGCTGTGCTGAAAGCGCCAACAAAATGGATAGAAAACTTGAATATGACTTATGCTAAGAGACGAGAATTGGTATGGCAACTCTGCGATGTCTTAGGAATAGAATACACCAAAAATACAGGTGGACTCTTTGTATGGGCAAAGTTGCCTGAAGGAAAAAATGCAGAAGAATGGTCTGATGAAGTTTTGTATAAACACAACTTTTTCATCACTCCGGGAACTGTTTTTGGAAGTAATGGAGAAGGCTATGTGCGTTTTTCCTTATGCCAAAATGAAAGTGAATTCGCTACTTGTATTCAACGAGTTAAGGAGCAAGAATCATGAAGATAGTTAGCATAGGATTGGGGCTTATTGGCGGTTCGTTTGCGCTTTGCTTACGCAGGATTTTTCCGAATGCGGAAATATTAGGTATAGATAAAAGTGATGCTCATATTTCAGAAGCTAAAAGCATTGGTATTATTGAAGATGCAGCAACTAAAAAAGACATTGCTTCTGCGAATTTAGTTGTATTGAGTGTTCCTGTAGATGTCGCCAATACCCAAATTATGAGTTTACTAGACCAAATTAGCGAAGATTGTCTCGTAGTTGATATGGGTTCGACTAAATCAAGTATTTGTCAGTTAGTTGCAAAGCATACGAAACGTGCTCAATTTCTTGCCATGCACCCTATTGCTGGAACCGAGTTTTCGGGGCCAAAAGCTGCATTGGCAAATCTATTCGACCACCAACTAATGATTTTATGTGAAGTCGAAAAAACACGACCTGAGCTTGTTGAAAAAATGGAGGCTATTTTAGCTGAAATACCAATGAATTTAAGGTATATGGATGCAGCCGCGCACGACAAACATTTGGCTTATGTATCGCATCTATCGCATGTAAGCTCATTTATGCTAGGAAAAACTGTTTTGGATTTAGAAAAAGACGAGCGAGAAATTTTTTATTTGGCGGGTTCTGGTTTTGCTTCCACAGTGAGGTTAGCAAAATCCAATCCAAGAACCTGGGCTGCCATTTTTAGTGAAAATAAAGAGGCTGTATTAACAAGTTTAAAAGAATACATAGAAAATTTGAAGAATTTCCAAGAATTGTTAGAAAATAACGATTTTGCGAACTTGGAACTTCAATTAAAAGAAACACAACGAAAAAAAGAAGTTTTAAAAAAAGAAAAATAAGCTATGGAAAATAACAAAGTATTCCGCAATTGGTTAGACAATTTTCAACTACCTCACCCGCTTGTCATCGCAGGGCCTTGTAGTGCAGAAACAGAAGAACAAGTGCTCAAAGTTGCACATCAACTAAAAGACACCGATACAACCGTATTCCGAGCTGGTATTTGGAAACCAAGAACACGTCCTGGAAATTTTGAAGGAGTCGGTGCAATTGGTTTGAAGTGGCTTCAACGAGCAAAAGAAGAAACAGGACTTTTATTAGCTACAGAAGTTGCTAACAGAAATCACGTAGAACTTGCCCTAGAAGCAGCTATTGATGTACTTTGGATTGGCGCAAGAAGTACCGTAAGTCCCTTTATTGTTCAAGAGATTGCTGATGCATTGCGTGGCACAGACAAAATTGTCTTGGTAAAAAACCCTGTCAATCCTGATTTGTCTTTGTGGTTAGGAGCAGTTGAACGCTTGTATGATGCAAATATTGAAAAACTTGGGGTTATTCACCGTGGCTTTTCGACTTACGAAAAGACAACCTACCGAAACAATCCTGAATGGCAATTAGCGGTAGATTTACAACAGAAATTCCCTGACTTGCCATTGATTTTAGATCCATCGCATATTGGCGGTAAAAGAGATTTGATTTTCGATTTGTGCCAAACAGGCTTGGATTTGAATTACGACGGCATTATGGTAGAAACACATTTCGACCCTGACAATGCATGGAGCGATGCTGCGCAACAAATTACTCCCGAACGCTTGAAACAAATTACAGTTGATCTTAAGATCAGGCAAGAAACTAATGAAGAAACAAAGTTTCAGAGCGATCTTCAAGTACTTCGTACTAAAATTGATATTTTGGATAATCAACTTATGGATATGTTGAACAAGCGTATGCAAATTGCTGAAGAAATTGGTGAATTGAAAAAAGCTAACAACGTGGCTATTCTTCAAACAGATCGTTGGAATAATGTGTTGCAAAAAATGGTCCGTCTTGGGGAAGAAAAAAACCTTAGCAAGGAATTTATTTTAAAGCTTCTAAAAGCAGTTCATCAAGAATCAATTCAGCATCAACACAGAATTATTAGTAAGTAGAATTCAAAAAACACGACAAAAAATAAGTTATCTGAAATTCCTTGATTTTGTGCCCCACCCCTAAAGGGAAAATCAAGGAATTTCAGGCTTATAACTCAGGCGTTTGGCGTAGCACTGATTTGACGAATATGAATTTTTGTCGAGTAATTAAATAATTTTTACTAAATGCGTTTAGGTTAATAATTTATTTAAACGCATTTATTAATACTTTTCTGGAACCCATTTAATTTCTTCTGCATTGAAGTCTTTGCTGATTTTACGTGCTAGTACAAATAAGTAGTCAGAAAGCCTGTTTAGGTATGTCAACACCATTGGATCAAAGACTGTTTCATTGAATAAAGCGGAAGAAAGGCGTTCTGCTCTTCTACAGATACATCGTGCAATATGACAATGAGAAACCACAGGATGACCTCCTGGCAATACAAAATGAGTCATTGGTGGTAGTTCATCATTCATTTGGTCGATATGTTCTTCGAGGGTAAAAACGTCTTGTTCAGCAACTTTAGGTATATTGAGTCTATCTTTTCCGCTTTTTAAGGTTGCTTTTTCAGGATCAGTGGCAAGAATTGCTCCAATGGTAAATAACCTATCCTGTACTCGTTGAAGCATTGCTCGAGACACTTCGTCTGTGAGTAAATCTCTAACTAAACCAATGTAGGAATTTAATTCATCTACCGTTCCATAGGCATCTATTCGCAAGTCAGATTTTGGCACTCTTGTTCCTCCGAATAGAGCCGTTGTTCCTTTGTCTCCTGTTTTTGTATATATTTTCATGATGATGTAATTGTTTTTCTGTTT